>CABSUD010000039.1:0-8411 GCA_902480795.1 uncultured Collinsella sp.
CTAGAACGTTGTCCGTTCTAGCGGGCTAAATCAGGCAGATCGGCTAGCGCGCAGTAGTGCAGGCAAACCTTACGCAAACAGGCCGTAGATGCTGATGTTGGCCTTGGCGTAGAGGCCGTTAGCATACTCGGTCCACTTGGAGCTGGCGCTCGAAGCCTGCGAAGAGTACTGCTGGTAGGCGGTGTAATAGGCGGTCATGGCCTGCTTGTAGGTGGCGCTATCGGCCGTAAAGGCATCGTCAGCGAAGGCCTTGGCATAAGTGCTATCGGCGTCCTTCCAAGTGCCCTTCTCGCTATCCCACTCGTCACCGGCAAGGTTGATGATGTAGTCGGCGTAGTCCTTGCTCGCGGTCTCCTCGTTACCGTCAGCAGGCTCGGTCGGGGCGGTCGGCATGCTTGCGGAGCTGTCGCCGACCTTCTTCTTGTAGAGCTTCTGCAGCGTCGCGGACTGACGGACGATCTGCTTGGCCTGGTCCTTGGACACGCCATACTGCGTGGCCATGGTCTTGTAGTCGGAGGTGCCGATGGAATCCTCGGCGTACTTCTTCATTTCCTTGGAAGAAACGGTAATGCCCTCGTCCGCGGCAGCATCGAGCAGGATCTTGTTGCGCACGTAGGACAGGATAACGTCAGCAGAAGGAGCGGTGTAGTTGCCATCGCCATCCTTGACGGTATCGAGGCTGTACTGGCTCTCGATGGCCTCACGCGCGGTGATGTCGCTCTTCTTGCCGTTGTAGCTGTAGCTTGCCACGGTCGAATCGAGCTGGTCCTCGGTGAGGGTCGCCGAGCCGACACCCTTGCCGCCAAAGCCGCCATTGCCAATAAAGAAGCCGACCACCGCAGCGATCACGACTGCAACCACGAAGGCGGCAATCATCGTCTTCTTGTGCTTGGATGCATGGTCGTCTACGTCGGAGTCGTCGTCCTCGTCCTGTTCCTCGGGCATCAGGTTCTCGTCAGCGGCATCCGCGGCAATCTGAGCCTCCAGGCGGGCGTCCTCCTCCTCGGCCGTCGTACCGGCAGCAATGTGCTCGGCAGACGTACCGGCGACCAGATCGATCTTCTCGTCCTCGTCACCGTCGGGGCCTTCGCCGCGCTCGATGATCTGGATGCCGTCGATCTCGTCCTTCTCGTCCTTCTTTTGAATCAGACCCATATCGGTTACTCCTTGTTAGGAAACATAGTCCTCAATAGAATACGCCCGACAGAGCGCCGGGCGTATTGATTCTTAGGTTATACGCAAACACTTAAGTACTATTTAGGCGTTTGCAGCGTGCATACCTTAGACCAGGTGCGCGATAACGGCATCGGCAAAGGCCTGCGTGCCCACAGCGCCCTCAACGGAGCCAGTCTGGGCACGACGCACGTCACCGGTAACTTGCTCGCCCTCGTCGAGCGTGGCGGACACGGCGGCGCGAATGCGATTGGCAGCGTCGTTCTCGCCCAGGTGATCGAGCATCATCGCAGCAGAGAGAATCTCGGCCGTGGGGTTGGCGATATCCTGGCCAGCGATATCGGGCGCGGAGCCGTGCGTAGCCTCAAAGATGGCGCAATCGGCACCGATGTTGGAGCCGGGGGCCATGCCCAGACCGCCCACCAGGCCGGCGCACAGATCGCTCACGATGTCGCCGTACAGGTTGGGCAGCACCAGGACATCGAAGTCATTGGGGTTCTGGACCAGGCCCATGCAGGTGGCATCGACGATCTTGTCGTTGAACTCGATATCGGGATAGTTGGCGGCCACCTCGCGCGCAACGCGCAGGAACAGGCCATCGGTCGCCTTCATGATGTTGGCCTTATGCACGGCCGTCACCTTTTTGCGGCCGCAGCGGCGCGCGTACTCAAAGGCGTACTCCACAATGCGGCGACTCTTGGCGATAGAGATCGGCTTGATCGAGATCGCGGAATCGGCGGCGAAGGCCTTCTGACCCGAGCGCTCGACAAGCTGCGAGAGCTCCTCGACTTCGGCAGCGCCCTCATCGAACTCGATGCCGGCGTAGAGGTCCTCGGTGTTCTCGCGCACGATAACCAGATCAACGTCGCGGAAGCGCGAGCCGTCGCCCGGCTGCGACAGGCAGGGTCGCACGCAGGCGTACAGGTCGAAGTGCTTGCGCAGGGCCACGTTGACGCTGCGGAAACCCGTGCCGACCGGCGTGGTGATGGGGCCCTTGATGGCAACCTTGGTCTCGGCGACCGCATCGAGCACGTGCTGGGGCAGCGGCGTGCCAAACTCGTCCATAACGCCGGCACCGGCCTCCTGGACGTTCCAATTGATCTGGACACCGGCGGCCTCGACCACGCGGCGCATGGCCTGCGTAATCTCGGGACCGATACCGTCACCGGGAATCAGGACTACATCGTGCGCCATAATCTGTTACTCCTCGTCTTCGGCGTCGTCAGATTTTTTAACGCTAGCGCGCTTCTTCTTTTTGGAGAGATCCAGGCCAAAACGTTTAACAAGCATTTCGCAGATCTCGCTCGAACGGGCCTTGAGATAGCTGCCCTTACCGTTCTCGGCATCGAACTTAAGGCGCAGCGCAAGCTTCTCGGCAACCTCGGCGTCGATCTCGCCCTGGCAAAACTCGTACAGGCAACCGAGCATGTCGCGATACTCAAGGTCGCCGTGGTAGCACTGGATGGCCTCGTCCAGGATGGGCCAAGCCTCGCGCGAACGCTCGACGCTCGTGGCACCCCACACGCACAGCAGGCGGAAGGCGGCATAGCGCAGCGTGGAGGAGATCTCGTCGAACAGTGCAGTCTCGGCGCCCTCAAAGGCATCGCCCAGCTGCTCGGGGCAGGTGGTAGCGAGCGCCGTCAGGGCATCGAGGGCCTCCCAGCGGGTCTGCGCCTCGGGGCGGTCGAGCGCCTCGATCAGCGCGGGCACGCAGGGCACGACGCGCTGCGGATCGCGCTCGGCAAGCAGGTGCAGCACACGAGCGGCAAACTGGCGGATGCGGCGCGTGGGGCAGCCGAGCTCCTGGACCAGACGGTCGACGGCGTTCTCGTTCTCCTCTGCCAGCTGAAGCTGTGCCAGCTCCTCGTCGGTGAGCTGTTCGTCTTTGTTTTCTGCCATAGTTACCTCTTCTTACTATTTCTTAGCGTGCTTGCCAGCACCCTTGCTGTCATCGGTGACCGAGATGAGCTGTCGGTCGGCCGCGCCATTGCGACGTGCGCGGCGGCGTTCCTCAGCGTCGCCCGCGTCGGCGGCGGCGCGATGAGCCTTGTTGACGTTAAAGACCTCGTCGTGCTTGCGCCACGGACCGACGGACTCGCCAAAGCTCATCTTAAGACCGGCGATAAAGCCGCCGAGCCAGCCGATCGGCGCAAACTGCACCAGCGGGAACAGCGAGAACACCCAGGTCAGCAGGACGACTGCCGCCGCCCCTGCAAAGTTGGCGATCCAGTAGTCGCGCTTGGTGATTACGCGCTTTTCGCACGCCCACTGGCCGCACAAAAAGCCGATGTAGATCGCAAAGAGAAAGAGCACCAGCGCAAGCACCACGAACGTCCAGCTCATGGGCGCTACTCCTCGTGATGGTGGCCGCAGCAGCACTCGTGGCCGTCATCATGGCCGTGGCCGCCGCAGCACTCGTGGTCCTCGCCGTGATGGTGGCCGCAACCGCACTCATGGTCGTCGCCGTGCTCGCCGCAACCGCAGCCGTCCTCGTGAGCGCCATGCTCCTCAGGACGATACTGCGACCAGTCCAGACCGGCGGCGATGGCGTCGGTCTCCTCCTTATAGAGGACCGTGATGGCCTGGGTGCCCAGCTTGGCACCACCGATGGCATCGAGCATGTCGTAGAGCGTAAAGGCCACGTCGGCGCCGGGCAGCGCAAGCTCGCGATCGTCGGCATAGGCGAGCGCCAAGCGCAGGTCCTTGATGAAGTGCTCGACCATAAAGCCGGGCTTGTAATCGCCGTCGAGCGCCTTGGGCGCCAGGCTCTCCATAGCACCGGACTTGCCGGTGCCGCCCAGGATCATCTGGCGGGTCTTTTCCAGATCGAGGCCGCTCAGCTCGGCAAATGCCATGGCGTCTGCCATACCGACCATGCAGGCGCCCAGCGACACCTGGTTGGCGAGCTTGGCAGCCTGGCCCTTGCCGGCGCCGTCAAAGCAGCAGATGTTGGCCGCAAAGGTGGAAAGGATGTCGCGGACCGGCGCGATGTCGTTCTCGGTGGCGCCCACGATAGCCGTGAGCGTGCCGGCGATAGCCCCCGACTCGCCGCCAGTGACGGGGCAGTCAAACGCCATGCGGCCGGAAACCTGGGCGGCCTCGGCAATGTCGCGCGCCAGCTCGGGCGAGCTCGTGGTGAGGTCGATCAAGACCGCGCCCGGCTTGGTGCACGCGAGCAGGCCGTCGCCCGCCAGGTAGAGTTCCTCGACCTCGGAGGGATAGCCCACCATGGTAAAGACGACATCGGCGTTCGCCACGGCGTCGGCCGGCGTATCGGCCCAGGCGGCACCGCGCTCGATAAGCGCTGCGGCCTTGGACTTGGTGCGGTTATTGACCGTGACGGGATAGCCGGCGTCCAGGATGTGGCCGGCGATGGGGGCACCCATGATTCCGGTGCCGATGAATGCGACGGAGAGCTTGTTTGCCATGAAACCTTTCCTTTTGGGTTGGGTGTTGTTACCAGGTTAAATACTCGGTGCCAGCGTTTCGGCCGTGACTTGAGGGCGCTTGCAGCCGCAGCACCTGTCTACTCGCCACGCACGCGGCGCGCGATGCGGTCGGAAAGCGAGGCTTTCTCGGCGCGATTCTTGCCCCAAAACGCGCAGGCCACCATGCCGGGGCCCACGTGCGAGCCGATGGTGGGACCGACGGAACTACGGATGATGGTGACGTCGGCGCAGCCTTCCTCCTTGCGGATGGCGGCCTCGAGCCAATCACCGTCCTTCTCGGCATCGGCCGTCATGATGGCGATGGGCATGGTGCGGTCGGGCACGTAGTTCTCGCGGAACGACTTGAGGATGGACTTGAGCGCCTTCTTGCGGCCGCGGTTGACGCCAATCAGCGACAGCGAGCCGGCAAGGTCGTAGGAGAGCTCGGGCTTGACATCGAGCTTTGCCGTGAGTTGTGCCGCCGCGGGCGGAATGCGGCCACCGGCAGCCAGCGCGTCAAAGCTCTCGAGCGTAAAGTAGCCGTGGACGTAGGTCTTTGCCTCGTTTGCCCAATCGACCAGCTGCTTGGCGGTCAGTCCCGCCGAGCGCTGGCGCACGGCCTCGAGCGCCAAGAGCGCGCCGGTCGCGCAGGGCAAAGCGTTGTCGACCACGTAGAGCTCAAAGTTGGGATACTCGGCGCGCACGGCGTCCGCCGCCTGGCACGCGGAGTTGTAGCTCGACGACAGCGCCGAGGTAAAGCACAGGTAGACCGTGGGCGTGCCCTCTTTGGCGCACTCGGTAAAGAACTCGATATAGCGACCGAGCGACACAGCCGAGGTGGACACGCGGGCACCGGCGCGCATGCGGTCGTAAAACTCCTTGGGCGTGATGCTCGACCAGATGTCATCCGTGCGCTCCTCGCCATCGATAATGAAGGGGAAACCCAGGATATCGACATCGAGGTTCGCGGCGACCTCGGGGCTAAAGTCGCAGCAGGTATCGACGACGATGCGGCAACGGTCCGAATGACCGGCGGATGCGGCCTTGTCCATCAAAGCGACTCCTTACGTAAAAAGGCGGCCACCCGCATGGGATGGCCGCCAACCGTTAACTCATGCAAGTTAACGTATTTTACTCGTCAAGTGTTTCGATGCGGGGCTTGATGATGCCATATCCACCATTCTTACGGTGATACACCACATTGATGAGGCCAGTCGTCGCGTTCTCGAACACGTAGAAGTCGTGGCCGAGCAGATCGGTCTGCACCAGTGCCTGCTCCTCAGTCATCGGGGTGACATCGATGACCTTCTCGCGGACGAGCAGGTCGTCCTCTTCCTCGGGCAGCAGCAGGTCGGCCAGATCCTCGACGCGCTCGACCGGTGCGACATCCGCTGCGCTGGCACCGCCCTGGCGGTTGTCCACGACCTTGGTCTTGAACTTGCGCAGCTGGCGGGTGACCTTATCGGCGGAGAGGTCGATGGCGGCGTACATATCTGCACCGTGCTCGGCAACGCGAATCACCGAACCGCGAGCACGAACCGTAACCTCGACGATTGCCGGGTTGGGGTTCGAGGGGTTCTTCTCATAGCGAAGTACAACGTCGACCGTCATGGGCTCGATATCGAAAACCTTGAGCGCCTCGCCGATCTTCTCATCCACATGCGCACGCAGAGCATCGGTTACCGTCGTCTTGCGTCCAGAAACCTTGATATCCATACGTGGCTCCAATCTGCCTCGGGGACTTACTGTACTGGCTATGTACCCATTGCCGTGCATTTAATCACGCGGATTCCTAAAGACCCGAATAACGATTGCTTGATACCGCATACCGAAGTCTCGCACTTTTCTGTGGCAAAGTGCGCTATAGGAGGGGGCCGGCGGCTTTGTATTTGGTCCCGAACATTGGCTTTGACCTGCTAGTTTTATTGGGATGAAAAAAACGGGCTCCCCCATCGGGGAAGCCCGGCAGTGCGTGTTGAAACCGTGAAGAGGTGTCCTTTCCAACGTATAGGAGACACCACCCCTAGCAATAACTAGCTATTGAGTTTGTTAATGTCGTCGTCGGTGATGGTGCCTTCCTGGCTGGACGAGTTGTCCTCGGAGGATGCGGTCTCATTGTTGGAATCGGAGGACTCGCTGCCGGAGGACATGGTCTCACTGGACTCAGAGTCACCCGGCTGCACGCTAGCGCCCGAAACCGTCTTAGTGGTGAGGTCGTAGGGCATCGTGCCATACCAGACAGAGTGGACCGCCTCGAGCGTGCCGTCGGCCGTAATACCGTCGAGGGCATCGCTCACGGCACGGCACAGTTCGTCATTGGACGAGGCGCCCGCAACACCAAGCGTCGAGGGCGCCTCGAGCGCACCGACATAGGAGACCTCGCTCATCAGGCGTGCAAGGTAGCCGCCGGCCGTGGAGTCGCAGATCACATAGTCGACCTCGCCGGACTCAAGCGCCTCAAAGCACTCGTTGATGTTGGAGTAGGTCTTTTGGTTGGCGGTGATGCTCTGCTTAGCAAGCGCCTCCTGCGAGGCCGAGGACGCCTGAACGCCCAGGGTGGACGTGTTAAGGGTATCGGTGGAAACGCTTAGCGACCCACCATCGCTAGTTTTACCGAACACGGAAGTGGCATCGTACAGGCAGGTGCCGAGCGAGCTAATGTCCCCGTCCGTGGAGTTGATCTCGCCGATAAAGATATCAGCCTTTTTGTCGCCGAGCGCGGAACCCGCCGTGGACGCATCGACAAAGGCGACCTTAAGGCCCATGCGGCTTGCGAGGGCGCAGGCAGCGTCGACTGCATACCCCGTAAGCTCGCCGTCGGCGCCCTGCATGGCCTGCGGCGCATCGGAAGTATCGAGGGCGACCGTCAGGGTTCCGGGAGTGACCAGGGCATCGTCCGACACCGCCGGCGTGACGGTCTCGTACTCGATCTGGTCGATCGTGGGAGTCGTGAACGTAGACAGCGGGTTGAACGCGCATCCGCTCAGGCCCAAAACGGCGATGACCGCTGCGGTCCCAGCACCTAACCGAGCCGCGTGCATCAAGCTGCCCCTCACCATGTCCACTACCCTGCCTTCTGTGTCGTATACGATCCGTGCGTTGCGCGGAATATCAGGTTGTTCCCACCAGCTGACCTGGTATTTGACCCCACACTTGCGCACCGGGGTGTTTGCTCGGGAGGCCGCAGCCACCTTCACGACTGGCCCGCTCGCCCGCGAGGCGGTATTGCCCCAAAGAAAGTAGAACGGACGGTGCGGCTTACATCTAGGACGCGCCATGATCGCGCCGCGCGCACGCGGTCGCTTACGTGGATCCCTTTGACCGCGTCTGTCTTGGACTAGGACGGGCTTTTCGTCCGTCCGCAACCACAGCCTGGTAGGAACGTAGCGCATTATAGCTAAGTTCAAGCTAAAGTTTAAGGTTAGGGGCGTCATTCGCATCGCGAGTACAGATTTCGCAGGTCGAAGCGGGCAGTTCATGCCCCCATGAAGTCCGGAGCTCCCCTACGGGGAGCTCCGGGGCGCCCTTCTTAGGGTGCCGTGGCCAAAAAATGGCAAATATGAGTACTGTTACCACTTTAGTAACAGGTAATTTTGGTCTCTCGGACAGATTTTGCGCTCAGTGCCGCCAACTTGATGCTTAGTTATTCTACATTTGTTTATTATCTTCTTACTTTACGCCGCCTCCGCGTCCTAAATTCCCTGATTTTGCTGTTACTGATTTAGTGACAGTACTCATATTTGCCATATTTTGGCCAGGGCATATGATTAACCCCCTATTTTCGACGTGAATTAGACCGGCTTAAGCCCA
>CABSUD010000040.1:0-8371 GCA_902480795.1 uncultured Collinsella sp.
CTGGAGCATCTGGAGGATGATCGAGCTGGTGATGTAAGGCATGATGCCCAGCGAAAACACCGAAACATAGCTCAACGCGCCGCCAGAGAAAAGATTCAGGAGGGCCATAGCACCTGCGGCGACCGAATTATTATCGGTCGAGAAAAGGCCCAGCATCCCCTGGAAGGGAATGCCGGGCACAGGAACGTGCGCACCAATGCGGTACACGACGAGCATAGCTATGGTAAAAAGAATCTTTTCGCGCAATTCTTTGATGCGGAAAGCATTCTTAAGACCATTTAGCACGGCAGCTCGACCTTTCCGCCGGCGGCCTCGATCTTGGCCTGCGCAGAAGCGCTGACCTTGTCGACCTTGACCGTGAACTTCTTGGTGAGCTCACCATTGCCGAGCACCTTGACGGGCTCGAACTCGCTCTTGGTGATGCGAGCGGCCTTAAGAGCGGCACCGTCGATCACAGCGCCGTCCTCGAACTTGCGCTCGAGACGCTCAACGTTAACAGCGGTGTACTCGATGCGACGGGGGTTGCGGAAGCCCGGAAGCTTGGGCAGGCGCATAGCCAGCGGAGTCTGGCCACCCTCGAAGCCGGCACCCTTGGTGCCACCAGAGCGAGAGCCCTGGCCCTTCTGACCGCGGCCAGAAGTGGTGCCGTGACCCGAAGAATTGCCACGGCCGACGCGCTTGCGGTTCTTGGTGGAACCGGGCGCGGGAGTAAGATCGTGAAGCTGCATTTGCTACTCCTCTACAATCTCGACAAGGTGCTTGACCTTGAAGATCATGCCGCGGACGGACTCGTTGTCAGCAATCTCGCGAACCTCGCGGATCCTGTGGAGACCGAGGGCACGGACAGTACGGACCTGGTCCTGCTTGCAACCGTTGGTGCTGCGGACCTGCTTGATCTTGATGGTGTCAGCCATGCTTAGTTCTCCTTACCGACGAACATCTCGGAGACCGTCAGGCCACGGCGAGCCGCGACGTCCTCAGGGCTGGAGAGCTCCTTGAGGCCCTCGACGGCAGCCTTGATGATGTTGAGGCCGTTGTCGGTACCGAGGGACTTGGACAGGACGTTCTTGATGCCAGCAAGCTCGAAGAGGGGACGCACAGCGCCGCCGGCGATAACGCCGGTACCCTCGACAGCGGGCTTGATGATGATGCGGCCGGCACCAAAGTGGCCGAGAACCTCGTGCGGGATGGTGCCCTGCTCGGTCACCGGCACGTGGAACATGTTCTTCTTGGCATCGAGAGACGCCTTGGAGATGGCCAGGGGCACCTCAGCGGACTTGCCCATGCCAACGCCGACGTTGCCCTTGCCGTCGCCAACGACGACGAGAGCGACGAGGCTCATGCGACGACCACCCTTGACGGTCTTCGACACGCGGTTGATGTAAACGACGCGCTCCTCGAACTCGGAGGCCTCGCGCTGCTGCTTCTGATTACGAGCCATGTGCTACATACCTCCTAGAACTCGAGACCGGCGGCACGAGCACCGTCGGCGAGGGCCTTGACGCGGCCATGGTAGATACGGCCACCGCGATCGAAGGCGACCTTGGTGATGCCGGCCTCGATGGCGCGCTTGCCAACGAGCTGACCGACCTTCTCCGCAGCCTCCTTGTTCGAGGTGTGGGTGCCCTTGAACTCGGCCTCGAGGGTCGAGGCAGAGACGAGCGTCAGGCTGGAGCCCTTGCTGTCGTCGATGATCTGGGCATAGATGTTGGCGTTAGTACGGGTCACGCGAAGACGCGGACGCTCGGAGGTACCCGAGACCTTGCCGCGAACACGACGCTGACGACGCTTGAGGCCTTCCAGCTTCGCCTTATGCTTGTTCATACGTAAACTCCTAAAAAGGTTGATCTTGCCAGCACCTGACGGGGTGCTGGTCTTATGCGAGTGAGTCGGTTACGACTACTTGGCGGCCTTACCCAGCTTGCGGCGGATGTGCTCGCCAACATAGTGGATACCCTTGCCCTTGTAAGGCTCGGGAGGACGATGACCGCGGATCTCAGCGGCGATCTGACCGACCTGCTGCTTGTTGATACCCTTGACGTTCACGTGGGTGTTGTCGGGAACCTCGAAGGTGATGCCCTCGGGAGCCTCGACGATCACGGGGTGCGAGAAGCCCAAGGAGAACTCGAGGTTCTTGCCCTTCTGCTGCACGCGGTAACCGACGCCGGCGAGCTCGAGCTTCTTCTCGAAGCCCTCGGAAACGCCAACAACCATGTTGTGGATGAGGGCGCGGGTGAGGCCGTGGCGGGCACGGGTCTCACGCTCGTCGTCGGGACGGGAAACGGTGAGGACGTTATCCTCGACGTTGATAGCGAGCTTCTCAAAGACATCGAGCTCGAGCTGGCCCTTGGGGCCCTTGACGACAACGTTGTTGCCGTTGACTGCCACTTCGACTCCGGCGGGAATCTGGACAGGCTTATTACCGATACGAGACACGGTGATCTCCTTTCCTTCTACCTACCGAGCGAATTACCAGACGTAAGCGATGATCTCGCCGCCGACGTTGTGCTTGCGAGCATCGCGGTCGGTCATGACGCCATGGCTGGTGGAAATAATGGCGGTACCAAGGCCACCGCGGACGCGGGGCATGTCGGCAACGCCGGTGTACTTACGCAGGCCCGGCTTGGAAATGCGGCGGATGCCGTTGATGACCTTAGCCTTCTTGGGACCATACTTAAGCGTGATGTGCAGAGTCTTCTGGGGAACGGTGTCCTCGACATCGTAGCCCTCGATGTAGCCCTCCTCGTGCAGAACACGAGCGATCTCGACGAGCTTCTTGCTGCTCGGCATGGAGACCGTGGCCTTGTTCACAGAGTTAGCGTTACGGATGCGCGTAAGCATATCTGCGATCGGGTCTGTAAGGTTCATACAGATTCTCCTTCGTTCTTGATGAACACGTGCTCTTGGTTCTTCGCCGCCCTTAACGGCAAAGCCTTTTTAGCGCGTTTTCCCTGTTCCAAACTGATGCTTGAAACGCTGGTAGTGACTTACCAGCTGGCCTTCTTAACGCCGGGAAGCTCGCCCTTGAGTGCAAGCTCGCGGAAGCAGACACGGCACAGGCCGAACTTGCGGTACACAGAGTGCGGACGGCCGCAGCGCTGGCAGCGCGTGTACTCACGAGTAGAGAACTTCTGCTTGCGATTGCACTTGACGATCATCGATGTCTTAGCCACTTATATCCTCCTCACATAGAGTATTGTTCGCCCCAAGCGCCGCCCCCTTGTGGGAACGGCGCTTATAGGGCAGGTGAACCTATTTCTTGAACGGGAAACCGAAGGCGTCCAGAAGGGCCTTGGCCTCCTCATCGGTGTTGGCGGTGGTCACGAAAGTGATGTCCATACCACGCTGGTGATCGACGGAGTCGAAGTCGATCTCGGGGAAGATGAGCTGCTCGGTGACGCCCATGGAGAAGTTACCACGGCCGTCGAAGCTCTTGGCGGAGATGCCGCGGAAGTCACGGATACGGGGGATCGCGACGGAGGTCAGACGATCGAAGAACTCCCACATACGGTCGCCACGCAGGGTAACCTTGCAGCCGATCGGCATACCAGCGCGCAGGCGGAAGGTAGCGATGGACTTGCGGGCACGGGTAATCATCGGCTGCTGGCCGGTGATGGCGCGCAGGTCGCGCACGGCACCGTCGATGGCCTTGGAATCGGTAGCGGCCTCGCCGACACCCATGTTCACGACGATCTTCTCAAACTTGGGGATCATCATGACGTTCTCGTACTGGAACTTGTCCTGAAGCTGCTGCTTGACCTCGTTGTTGTACTTGGTCTTCAGACGCGGCACATACTTCTCTTCTGCCATTGTTCACTCCTTCTTGGGGTTTTAAGCACGGGGCGTGGCCACGATGGGTTGTCCTCGTGCCTCCTGGCTGCATCCGCGCCGCTCATGGCATTTCGCGGTTTGGACTCGACGCAGCAGGAGCCGACAAAACAATCGGTACTATACGCGCATCGGGAGCGTATTTCCAGAAAAACCTCGTCTGCCTGCACAACTCCACAACTCCCCCGCACAAATGGATCCCAAAAAGCAGTTGCGGTGAAATAGGGACTGTTGGGCGGCCTAACAGGCTTAAACAATCCGTATTTCACCGCAACTTAATTGGTGGGGATGCGATTAGCGCTTGCGGGGGACGAGTTTGGTGCGGCGCAGGTGGATCATCTCGGCGGCGATGGAGATGGCGATCTCCTCGGGGTCCTCGGCCTCGATGGCAACGCCGATCGGAAGGTGCAGCTCGTCGATCTGGTCCTGCGTAAAGCCTTCCTGCTCCAGGCGGGCACGCACAAAGGCCGTCTTGCGGCGCGAGCCCAGACAGCCCAGGTAGGCAGGCTTGGCGCGCATGGCCTGAATCACCACGTCGATATCGGACTTGTGACCCGCCGTGGCGACGACCACCAGGTCGCGCGGGCCGATGGGGCACTGCTCGCTCAGGTTCTTGTAATCGACCAGGCGACGATCGTAGACACCGGGCACCCATTCGGGCGTCAACGTGCCGGGGCGGTCATCGCAGGCCACGACGGCAAAGCCCGCCGCCGTGAGCACGCGCGCCGTCGCGGCGCCCACGTGTCCGCAGCCAAAGATGTAGGTCAGGCCCTCGGGGCAGAGCGTCTCGATGTGCGCCGCGGGAATCTCAGAGGCAGCGTTGGTGTAGGTAACGTTACTCCCCTCCTCCACCAGTGAAAGCCCGGGGCAGCCCGCAATGGTATGGCGCGATGCCTCGCCATGGTACTCGGCCACATCGCCCTCGAGCGCGCTCGCGATAAACGGCTCAAAGTCGATGACGAAGTCGCCGATGCGCCGATAGACCAGGACGTCGGCAATTTCCCGGAACAACGGTGCCTGGGTCGCATCCAGATGCAGATAGCACAGGCAGATGGCTCCGCCGCAGATCATGCCGGTATCGGAGTTCTCGCCGCCCATGGTGTAGCGGACCAGACGCGACTGTCCCGCGCTCAGGAGTTCGCGCGCCTCATCCAGCGCAAAGAGCTCAATCTTGCCGCCGCCGATAGTGCCCGTCTGGCTGCCATCGGCAAAGACGGCCATCCAGGCGCCCACGCCGCGCGGCGACGACCCCGCCGTGCCGGCCACGACCGCCAGCTCGCACGTCTCGCCAGCACGCAGGGCGGCAAGCGCCGCATTCACAACATCGAGCTTTTCCATTGCCACCTTCTATCCTCTAAAGATATCGGTGAGCATAGCGAGTGCCTCGAGCACGCCGCCGCCGACCGACGTCGCCTTGTCCGAAATGTAGTTGATATAGCTGGCATCGCCGCGCGGATCGACATCGGCGCATTTAAAGCCCTCGGTCACCTGCACGCCGTTCGCCAAAAGCCCGCGCAGACAGCCATCGATCTGCGTGCGCATGGGCGTATCGCCCGCGTAGCCAATCACGTCTCCGGCGCGCACGATGTCGCCGATTGCGCGGTCGGACCGAAACACGCCGGCGGCGGGGCTGTGGATAACGCGCTCCTTGCCATAGCCGGCGATAATGCCCGGCACGCCCGTGTTGGGATGGGGCGAACCTTGGGTAATGACACGGCCGAGAAAATGCCCGCGCATGGTCTCGACCACGGCATCGCAATCGACCGGCGCGGTAAAGCCCGGCCCCACGGCGATGACGGCAGGCGCCATGTCGCGCGTGGTACCCAGGTTGCGCTTGGCCAGAATCGCGTCGACCACGGCCGCGGGTTTCAGTTCGTCAAGCATCTTGGCCTGGGGGTCTACCACGACGGCGACGTCTCCGGCCTCGGTAATTGCAAGCGCCTCTGCCGGCGTCTGCGCCAAGCGAGCGCGAATGCCCTCGACCTGGACCTCGCCCAGGCGAATGGCCTCGCAAAAACTGATTGTGCGACGGATACACGTGGGGACCGCGATATCGGCCATGACGACCGACACGCCGGCGCGCACCAAACGGGCAGCGACACCCGTGGCGATATCGCCGGCGCCGCGAACATAAACGAGCATTCCCGGGACACCTCCCTGTGCTACGGTTTGAGCAGAGCAAAAGCGGTTCGACCGCTACTCTGATGATTATTTATTATCACAGTATTATACGGCGGTGAATAGATGGAAACGGTTAGCGGCAATCTTGCCTCGGCGCTCAGGATCGAGCCGGGCATTACCGCGATTATCGGCAGCGGCGGCAAGTCGACGTTGCTCAAAACGCTGGGTCTTGAGCTCATGCGCGCTGGAGGCCGCGTGCTCCTCTGCACCACCACGCATATGCTTCCCGTTGCCGGCGTGCCATGGGACGGGTCGAATCGTCGCCTGGACGCCGCGCCTTGGAAGCCGGGCGCCTCGCATGTCCCCGGTTGCACCTGCGAGGCCTGCGCGGGCCTTGCACGCGGAGGCATCTGCCAGGCAGGCGTTTTGGACCCGGAGACAGGCAAGCTCTCCGCCCCCGCCGAGCCACTCGGCGGGCTGGCACAGCGCTTTGACTATGTGTTGGCCGAGGCAGACGGTAGCAAGCGACTCCCGCTCAAGGCGCATGCCGCCTGGGAGCCGGTAATTCCCGCCGGCAAGGCCAACGTCATCTGGCTCGTCGGCGCCTCGGGACTCAGCAAGCCCATCAACGAAGCCGTCCACCGCCCCGAGCTCTTTTGCGAGCGTTGCGGCTGCGAGCTCACCGACATCGCCACGCCCGAGCGCGTCGCCCAGGTGCTCAATGCCGAGATGCAGGCGCTGAAACTCAGCACCGCACGCGTCGTGCTCAACCAAGTCGACACGCTCAGCGACCCCACGATGGCAGACCGCTTCGAAGCAGCTCTCGACCGCCCCATCGTCGCCACCAGCCTCAAGTAGCCGGCCCCATCTCGTCAGTTGCGGTGAAATACGGACTGTTTGGCCGCCTAACGGCCGCAAACAGTCCGTATTTCACCGCAACTGCGGAGGGGACACGGCATCTTTGCTGCTAGCGGGGGACGTAGCGGCCGGGTTGGGCTCCGGTGGGCTCGCCATCGCGCGCCACCAGCACGCCGTTCACAAACACAGCCTTTGCGCGGCCATGCGCCTCAAAGCCCTCGAGCGGCGTGTAGTCCACAGCCTGATGCTGCATCGCCGCGCGAATGGTCCAGCGCGCCTGGGGATCCCACACGCACACGTCGGCATCGGAGCCCTCGGCAAGACAGCCCTTGCGCGGATACATGCCAAAGACGCGCGCCGGGTTCTCGCTCATCAAACGGCACAGATCCTCGGGGCCCAGTTGCCCTTCAAAGCTCGTAGCGATCGCGACGGGGCGATGCTCCACACCGGGCCCGCCGTTGGGAATCGCGCGGAAGTCGTCGCGCCCGCGGTCCTTTTGCCCGTGCAGGTTAAAGCTGCAGTGGTCGGTCGCAATCGTATCGATCTCGCCGGCCACAAGCGCCTCGCGCAATGCCGCACGGTCACCCGCATGGCGCAGCGGCGGGCTCATCACATACTTGGCACCCGCAAAGCCGTCCTCGCCCTGCTCCAAGTAGCAAGTATCGTCGAGCATCAGATACTGAGGGCAGGTCTCGACATAGATGTTCTTCTGCCCGCGCGCCTTGGCAGCGCGAATGGCCTCGAGCCCCAGCTTGGTCGAAAGGTGCACCACGTTGACCGGAGCGTCCCCGGCCAGGTGCGCCAGATACAGCAGGCGGCTCACGGCCTCACCCTCGCACACGTCCGGACGGCTAAGCGCATGGCCCTCGGGCCCGTGGATGCCCTGCTCAAACACGCGCTTCTGCAGCACGTTGACCAGCGTACCGTTCTCGCAATGCACGCACAGTATGCCGCCAATACGCTTGAGCTCCTCGAGCACCTCGAGCGTCTCGGCATCGTCCAGGCGCAGATGATCGTAGGCAAAGTAGGTCTTGAATGACGATACGCCCGCCTCGCGCATGGCCGAAAGATCGGCGCGGTTGCGCTCGTTCCACTCGGCGAGTGCCATATGAAAGGCATAGTTGGCCGTGCAAGTTCCATCGGCGCGGCGATGCCACTCGGCCAAGGCATCGGGCATGGTCACGCCGCGATCGGCCGTCGCGTAGTCCACGATGGTCGTCGTACCGCCACAGGCAGCCGCACGCGTACCGGTCTCAAAGCTATCGGCCGTCCAATCCATGCCAGTCCAGCACTGCATGTGCGTGTGGCCGTCGATAAAGCCGGGAAACACCCAGCAGCCCGCGGCGTCCTCGACGGTATCGCCCTCGGCCGGCTCAATCGCCGCGGCGATCCGCACGATCTTATCGCCATCCATGGCAAGATCGGCGCGGCGAAGCCCCTGGGGCGTCACGAGCGCGCCGTTTTTGATGGTCTGCAAGCTCTTGCTTTTTATTGTGTATGTTTCTGCAAATAAGCGCAATGAAAGCTTGCTTTCAAATTGCCGAGTGCAGCTTTTCTTCTGCAA
>CABSUD010000041.1:0-8350 GCA_902480795.1 uncultured Collinsella sp.
TGACCTTCTGGCCCTCGCTCCAGCCAAACTTGTCGAGCAGGCCGCCGCCAAAGACGACGCGCCCATCGCCAACGTTGAGGTCTTTCCAATAGCGCGAATCGGGCGAGATGCCGTAGACGGAAATCGTCTCCTCGCCATTACCATCGCCGCGGTCGTATTGCAGCTGGTAAACGGCATATTTCTCGGTCTGCGCAATCTTGTCTGCACCGTTATCGGTCGTGTTAACCGGGTGAATGTCGTCGTTGTCAGCGCCGATCTTAGAGGCCTTGTCGACCAGGTCGATAGCCTCGTCGCGGTCGCAGCCGAGGGCATCGGCAAGGTCATCGAGGCGCGCATAAAGCGCATCCTTCTTGTCCTGGACGTTTGCAAGCGCATCCTGCGCCGCAGTCAGGCTCTCGGCAGACGGAGATGCGGTCGCGGCATCGGCTGCCGCCTGCGCCGCATCGGCCGCGTCGTCAAGCTCATCATCGGCATCCTGGGCAGCGGTTAGCAGCGCGCCGTCAACCGACTGCAAGCGCTCGAGCGCCGACCACTGCTCGCGCACCTCGGCGGTGCCCTCGAGCTCCAGCGGAGCCTTGAGCGTGTACTGGTGCTCGGCGACCAGGCCCGTCTCGAGGTTGTCCGCGTAGTGCGTCATCGTGGGCAGAATCGCCAGGCCAAAGAGCATCAGCAGCGACGCAAATGCAATGCCCACGAAGAGCGTGCCGAAGTTGCCCAGGTTGCGCAGGAAGATGCGCAGGCGGAAGCGCGAGACAAAGCCCATGCGCTCCGGCAGCTGCAGACCGCGTTTGGTACCCGACTTGCCGCTCGCCTCGTGGCGAAGGAACTGCAACGGCGTCTTGCCCATTTTGCGAAGCAGGCCCACCAGCGTGATGAGGATGAGCGCGGCGGCGGGAACCACGGCACACTTCACGAAGATCTCCCAGCTCCAGTACACCTGGAAGGGCGGCAGGCTGTACGAACCGTAATAGAGGCTGCGCATGGGCTCGGTAAAGAACACAACGCCGAGCGCAGTGCCCAAAAGCGCCGCGACCACGCCCACGATGGCGGGAAGTGCCAGGTAGTGCAGCGCGATCTCGCGGCGACGATAGCCGCTGGCGAGCAGCGTGCCGATGATGGCGCTCTCCTCCTCGATGGTGGCGTCAGTGAGCACCACAAAGACAAACGCCATGATCACGATGATGATGTCGAGCAGCGTCATCCACATCATGGAGTCGCCGTCCACGTCGTCGCGCGCATAGCCAATGCCCTGATTGGAATCGGCGTCGATCAGATCGTCCACACGCGCATCGGCATCGGTCAGCGCCTCGACCATATCCTGCTCGGCATCGATGCGGTCCGCGGTGGGGAGGTCGCGATCGGCAAAGGTAAAGGAGTAGGTGTAGGCGGGTGCGCCGCCGGCATCCTCGAGCGCGGCAAAGCCGGCGTCGGTAACCTCGGCCACGCCATAGGTGATGGTGTTCACCGTAAAGTCCGAATTGTTGAGGAACAACGCCTGGCTATCGGGCTGGGTCATGATGCCGCAGACGGTGTAGGTGCGGCCCTCAAGCTCGACCTTATCGCCCACGGCGAGGTCGTTGTTGGTGGCGAAGACACGGTCGATTGCCACCTCATCGTCCGTCTTGGGCTGCCTGCCCTCACAGTAGGACGCGATATCGACCTTGGTGCGGCGCGCATAGGTGCGCAGCGTGCGCTTGGTGCCATCGTCGCCGGCGTTCCTTTTGATGATGGCGTCGATGGAGAAATTCTTGTAGAGCGTGACGCCGCCGACGTCGCCGGCCGCATCCTCGGCTGCCTTGAGCTGACCGTCGGTGGCCTCGAAGGAGGTGGTCACGCGGCCGTCCTCAATCGTGTACGCATCGCGCATGTCGTCGATAAGGTAGCCGATGGAATGCGCTGCGAGCAAAAAGCCCGAGGTAAGGGCGATGCTTCCGCACATAAGAAGAAAGATGCCCAGGTACTTGCCGATATTGCGGCGCAGCTCGCGCGGGAGACGTTTTGCGAGAGGTGTCATGGCGCCGCCTACCAATCGAGCTCGGCGGCTGCGACGGGCGACTCGTTGAGCTCATCCTCGACGATGCGCCCGTCGCGCAGGCGCAGCATGCGATTGGCCATGCGCGCGATGGCGGCATTGTGGGTGACAATGATGATGGTGCAGCCGTAGGTGCGGTTGACATCCTCCATGAGCTGCAGGATTTCCTTGGACGTCTTGTAGTCGAGCGCGCCCGTGGGCTCGTCGCACAGCAGCAGGCCCGGGTTTTTGACGAGCGCACGGCCGATGGCACAGCGCTGCTGCTGACCACCCGAAACCTGACGCGGGAACTTGTTGCGGTGCTCGTAGAGGCCCAGCGAACGCAGCAGGTCGTCGACATTGAGCGGGTTTTTGGACAGGTGTGCCGTGACCTCGATGTTTTCCTTGATGGTGAGGTCGGGCACCAGATTATAGAACTGGAAGACAAAGCCCAGTTCACGGCGGCGATACTCTCCCAGGTCGGTAGGTTTGAGCACCGTGAGGTCGCAGCCGTCCACCATGATGGAGCCGGCGTCGGCATCCTCCAGGCCACCGATCAGGTTAAGAAACGTCGACTTGCCCGAGCCCGAGGGCCCCAGCATGACGCAGATCTCGCCGCGATTGATGGACGTGTCGATGCCGTCGAGCACCGTCAGGCGTGCATCTCCATCGCCGTAGTGCTTTTTGAGATCCTTAACCTGGACGTAGGGCTCCCGCGTTGCCATGGTATCCCCCATTGTTAGCCTTGTACTACTTTATGAACATAATAGTAAACCTTGGCGAACTATTTTTGGGCGAGGCCTGAAATTTATTTCAGACTAGCCATTGGGGACGCTCTTAAATGACTAGGTGGCTAGGCGCGAGATTTAGCGCGTGCGAGGGCGAGGCCTGCGGCGGCGATGGCCACGGCAAAGAGCACCGTGACGCCTAGGTCGCAGGCGATGTCGCCCAACACGGCAGACGTCAGGTCCGAGGCAAGCGCCTTGCCGATCGCGTCGTTCACCCAATATGTCGGCACAAAATGCGCCACGGTCTGCACGGCCGAGCCCATGAGCGACAGCGGCATCCAGGCGCCACCCAAAAACGTCATGAGCATGCCAAGCAGGTTGCCCACGCCGTTGAGCAGCTCCTCGCGCGCACCCAGGCTCGAAAGGGCAAAGCCAACGGCCAGCGGCGTGCACGCCAGGGCAAACGTCGCCGCCAGCGCCAGACACACACGACCCACGCCGACCTCGGCGGCCGCACCGGCAAAGCCCACGACGCCCATCATGCTCGATACAAACCAGATACAGACGGTGAGCACGGCGGCGGCCGCAAACACGGCAAGCGAACGCTGGCGCTCGGAGACCGGACCGGCCTCCATGCGGCGCACGCGCTCGGGCTCGTTCATGCCTGAGAACACCAATCCCACCGACACGATGACCGACGAGATAATCGCGTACGCGCCAAAGTTGAAATACGACTCGAGCGTGGCGGCGGCTGTCGAGTCAACCTTGACCTGCTCGATCTCGACCTCCGCGCGCTTTGCAGCCGCATGCTCGGCGGCCTTGGCGACATCGCCGTCGGAGGCAGCGGGTTCAAGTGCCGCCGCAGCACCCGCGAGTGAGACCCACCGCGAGGCCTCGGCAGATGAAAGCGCCGCCGCCATGGTACCGGCGCCGTAGGTCACATCGAGCTTGGGCAGAGACTCCCCCGCGCGAGCGGCTGCAACAAGATCGTCCTCAAACCCCTCCGGGATAAAGAACACGCAGTCGGCGCTACCCTTGGCGCTGTTGCTCTTGGAGAGCGCGTCCGCAAGGTCGTAGGTGTCGTCGCCGACGCCCGTGACCAGCTCAAAGCGCGAACCCAGATGCTTGGTAAGCGCACGCGAAAGGTCGCTGTCGTCGCGGTCGACCACGATCACGTTGGCGTCGTAGGGCTTGTACTCGGTAAGCTGCGACGAGTTCCAGCTCACCGATGCCGCGATAAACACACCCATGAGCGAGATGAACACCGTGTAGATGAGCAGATAGAGCGGGTGCGCGAGCGCCATGCGAAGCGCAGTCTTAAAGGTGCTCATAGCGGCTCCTTCCAAAGATCAGCGTGGCGGCGGCAACGAACAGCAGCGCCATAAGGACCAGTGCGCCGGCGCGAACGGCAAAGGGGCCCAGGTCCTCAAAGAAATACAGGCGATTGAACATGTCGCAGATGAGCTTGACGGGGTTGAGCCAGCACTCGGCTGGGCAGGCGCGGGCGACGTCGTCGGCAAGCGCCATCGCCGGCTCGCCGTAGAGGCCGGCGAACAGGGCGCACGTGGTGGCAAAGCCCGTGAGGATGCCCGACTTGGACGCCTTGCCGCCCTTAACGGGAAGCGTGCCCACAAAGAGCCCCAGGCCCGTGGCGGCAAGCGCGGAAGCGGCGCCGCCCACCAGACACAGTCCCTCGCGCCCGCCAAAGTCGACACCCACGACCAGGCGCACGTAGCCGATCGCGATCGTCATCGAGGCAAAGGAAACCAGCCACGAGCCCACAAAGATACCAGCCAGCGACGCCGTCTTGGAAAGGCCGCCCACGCAGCGACGCGCGCCAAGGCCCGACAGATTGGGCTGCAGATCGACGACGCTCAAGGCGGCAAACTCGGCAGACATCATCGCGACCAGGCCAAAAAGCGCGTAGTAGTAGATGACCGTGCCATCGGGCGTGGTGCGTGTCAGGCTTACGCGGCGGGTACCGCCCTCGAGCGACAGGGCGCGCGCAACCGCCTCCGGGTCGGCGAGCGCCGCCGGGTTGTCCCGGGCAATCTGGGACATGAGCTCGGCATTTTGCGTATACGAGCTTGCCACCGTCTCCAGGATGCTGCGGTCGGTGAGCACCGACGACGCACGCGAGCTGTCGTAGCTCGAAAGCAACGTGAGCTTGGGCGTGCCCGCATCGTCGACCGTATAGATGCCCGCGACCTCGCCGGCCTTAAGCGCACGGTTCGCATCGGCTGCGTCGTCGCACTCGTGGATCTCGAGCAGTTGGTCGCCGCCCTCCTCGTCGAGCGACGTCGCCACGCTCTTAAAGGTCGAAGCGTCCCAGGCCTCGTCCGCCACGACGGCAACCGGCACCGGATCGACCGTGCCGTCGGAGCTCAGGTTCGCAAACATAAACATGAACATCGTGGAAAGCGCAATGGGAAAGAGAGCACCCCAGACCCACGTGCTCGGCCGGCGCAGCAGCGTCTTGACCGTAATGATAATGGTGTTGAACATGGCCGCCCCCTAGTCGCGCAGCTCGCGGCCGGTGATCTCGAGAAACACGTCGTTGAGGGTCGGCGGCTCGCTCCACACGCGGCCGAGCGCCACGTCGGCGGCGCGCAGCGTGTCGAGGATGTCGACCAGGTTGTGCGGGCTCGCTTCGCAGGTGCAGACGAGCTCGCCGCCGGACAGCTCGACGCTAAGCACGTGCTCGAGGGCGCTCAGCCGCTCGACCGTGGCGGGCTCGACGGCGCCCACCTCGACGGTCACGCGCTCGCCCATCTGGATCATGCGCTTGAGCTCGTCGTTGGTGCCCTGCGCCAGCACGCGCCCGCCGTCCATGATCATGATGCGGCTGCAAATCTGCTCGACTTCCTCCATGTAATGGCTGGTATACACCACCGTGGCGCCCTCGTCGCGCAGACGGCAGATGCCCTCCAGGATGGCGTTGCGGCTCTGCGGGTCGACCGCCACCGTGGGTTCGTCAAAAAAGATGAGCTCGGGCTTGTGCGCGATACCGCAGGCGATGTTAAGGCGGCGCGCCAGGCCGCCCGAGAGCTTGCCGGGGCGGAACTTGGTAAAGTCGCCCAGCCCGACAAAGTCGATCGCCTCGTCCACCAGCGCGCGGCGACGCTTGCGGTCGTTGACGTAGAGGCTGCAGAAATAGTCGATGTTCTCACGCACGGTGAGCTCGTCGAACACCGCCACCTGCTGTGGCACCACGCCGATGCGGCGCTTGAGGTCGTAGCGGGCGGGCGTCATGGGCTCGCCGAACAGCTCGATGGTGCCTTTGTCGTAGGCGAGCAGCTGCAGAATGCAGTTGATGGACGTGGTCTTGCCCGAGCCGTTGGGGCCCAGCAGGCCAAAGATCTCGCCGGGGGCGATGCTCAGGTTAAAGTGGTCGAGCGCGATAAGATCGTCGTAGCGCTTGACGAGGTTTTCGACGTGGACGATGTCTGTCATGAGGCAGCCCTTCTGTCGGTCGTGGTCTGGTACGGCTGCATCATCGCAGGAGCGGGCGGCGTGCACCAGTGAGCTTTGTCACGAGTGCGGAGCTTGGTCGCGTGGCCCGCCGGCGCTCCGCTTTGCCGCGCGGGAGGAATGTCACGGTTGTGCAGGCGGTCCCTCCACCACGCGCGGCTTCGCGTACAATACCCGTATGAACAGGCTTTTCGACAAATCGATTGTGCTGGCGTGCTGCATTGCGGCCGCCATGGGTCTTACTGTGGACGCTCGCCTGGTCGCGGCGTTTTGCCTTGGCGTTATCACCACCTCGCTGGCCGAGCTCGCGCAGGAGAAACGCGCCCGGCGCGCAATCGAGGCAGCGAGCTACGCTTTCATCATCGCGGCTGTCTTCGTGCCGCCGTTTGTGCCGTTTGCGTCTCTCGCTCTCTATGACATCGCGCGACGCGTGCGCCGTGAGCACGCCTGGGTCGCGCTGGGCATTGGCTCCGTCTTTGCTTTTGCGCTCATTGCGGACCTAAGCGCCGACGCGCTCACCGCTCGAACGCTCCTGCTGACCGCCATCCTTTCGGTTGCCGCCGCCTTGCTATCGCTACGTACCGCCCAGTTGGAGCGCGAGCAGCAGCGCATGCGCCGCACCCGCGACGAGCTGCAGGAACGGACCCTCGCGCTCGAAGCGCGCAACCGCGATCTTGCCGACCGTCAGGACTACGAAGTCGAGCTCGCGACGCTCGCCGAACGCGCCCGCATTGCGCGCGAGATCCACGATAACGTCGGGCACCAGCTCACGCGCGCCTCACTGCAGGCCGAAGCCCTGCGCGTGGTCCACGCCGACGAGCCCAGCGTCGCCGCCGATTTCGCCGACGTCAAACGCACGGTTGACGAAGCGCTCCAGCTTGTGCGCACCAGCGTCCACGCGCTCAACGACAACGCCGTCGACCTTTCCATGCAGCTCGAACGCATTGTCGAAGGCGCGCGCTCGGACGGCGGCCCGCAGATTGAGCTTGAAGTTTTGGCCGAACATGCGCCCGCAAACGTCGCCAACTGCTTTGCGGCGGTCCTGCGCGAGGCGCTCTCCAACACCATGCGCCACGCTTGCGCCCATGCTGTCACCGTACGATGCATGGAGCATCCGTCGTTTTACCAGCTCATCGTTACCGACGATGGCGCGGGCGGGGTCCAAGCAAACGATCGCAGCGCCGCGGAGGGCATGGGGCTCGCCTCCATGCGCGAGCGCATCGAGGCGCTTGGCGGCACCTTCACCGCCGGTCCGCGTGCCGGCGCCGGCGGATGGCGCGTGTTTGCCACCGTTCCCAAATAGCAAGGAGATGAGGACCGATGAGGCTCATCGTTGTCGACGACGACCGCTTGGTGGTCGATTCGCTCAAGATTATCCTGGGCGCCCAGCCGCAGATCGAGGTGGTGGGTACCGGCGCCGACGGCAACGACGCAGTGGCTCTCTATGCCGAGCACGCACCCGATATCGCACTGCTCGACATTCAGATGCCGGGGCGCGACGGACTTTCGGCGGCACGCGAGATCCTTGAGCGCGACCCTGCGGCACGAGTGGTGTTTCTGACGACATTCTCAGATGACGAGTACATTGTGTCGGCGCTCAAGTTGGGCGCCCGCGGCTACCTGATTAAAACCGATGTCGCCGCCATTCCGCCAGCGTTAGCGCAGGTCATGGATGGCAAACGCGTGCTCGAAGGCAAGGCAATCGAGGACATCGATTTTGACGGAACGGACGTCGAGGCGGCCGCGACCCGCCGGCCCGCAGCCTTCGCCAGCCTAACCGACCGCGAGTTCGAAGTCGCCGAGCTCATCGCCCGCGGCCTGGACAACAAAGAGATTGCCGCCACCGCCTATATGGGCGAAGGCACCGTACGCAACCACATCAGTTCGATCCTGGCCAAAATGGGCCTGCGCAACCGCACGCAGATCGCCATCGCCTACCTGCGAGGGTAGTTGCCCAGCGGCCGACCGCCCCGGCATAGCAAAATGGCTGCTACCGCTTTAATGCCATTTCAAAACTATGCCGGTTTACGGGGCCAGACTCAGGACCCCCATCCATACCCGCGTTTTCTGCAAAATGACGGCTCGTCTACCTGCGGTTTTATTTTCACGCTTTTCGGTATGGTTGAGGATTCGGAATCCG
>CABSUD010000042.1:0-8188 GCA_902480795.1 uncultured Collinsella sp.
AGCGAGCAAGGTGACGTGAAATGAAAGGGCGCTGACCTTCTGGTCGCGCCCTTGAAATTGAACGTCAGATTGCCGCTTAGGGGCGTTTGCAGCGTCGAGCAGTTGCGGCGTTTGGTAAAACGCCGCAACGAACTAGTTCATCATCGCATTCATCATCTCGTTGGTTGCGGAATCGTCAGCAGACCACTCGCCATCGTCATTGGCGGTGTACTTGAAGGTGACCGTGGTGTCCTTGGTCTTAGCAGCCTTGGTCACATCAACCATGACCTGACCGGCCATCTTGTACAACTCGTCATCGGAAGGCATCGAATCGAGCGCGGCGACTTTCTCCTGGTACTGGGTGGCAAAATCCTCAACGATCTGGTTCATGGACTTACAAGTGATGGTGACCTCGGCAGTTGCGGTGCCCTTGTCCTCGTCGACCGTCACGTCGCCGATCTTGTAGTCAAAGCCCTCGAGATAGCTCTTGGCATACTCCTTGGGATCGATGCCCAGCTGCTCGAACTCGTCGCCCGAAGCCTCTTCCAGACCGGCGAGGAAATCGTCTCCGCCATTCTTAACCTCATCAAACTGAGTCGTAAGGTCCTTGGTGATGAGCTCCTCGACCGAAGGGCCTCCGCAGCCGGAAAGCAGGACCACGCACGCAACCAAGACGGCCATGAGGGGCGCAAGCAGCAGCTTCTTTTTCATGTTGTTCCTCCCAATGAGCGGCACCGCGCTTCCCGGACACGGCGCACGTTGTAATAAGGTAGGCCCATACTATCAACTAATGAACACCCTCGGCAGTACGAAGGCGCGGTCGGTTCGTTTTAGCATCCGAACGGTCTGTAGACTTGCCCAACGCGCAATAAAACGTATGCACCCGGTCTAATAAAAAGGGTGGCCGGACAATCCAACCACCCTAAAACATCCTCTGGACGTTACAACTTACTTGCGGACGACCTTGACGATGGCATCGCCGGCGGCGACGGCGGACTCAGCCTCGACGGCGAGCTCGACATCGGCAAACTCGGCGGTGTTGGACACGGCCACGACGACGCAGTCCTTGTAACCGGCAGCGGCGATCTTGGCGCGATCGATCTTGAGCATGGGCTGGCCAGCCTTGACGACATCGTCGGCCTTGACGAAGCCCTCGAAGCCGTCGCCGTTCATGTTGACGGTATCGACGCCAACGTGCACCAGGACCTCGATGCCGCTATCGGACTGCAGGCCCACGGCGTGACCCATGGTGACGGTCACCTTGCCGTCGCAGGGAGCATAGACCAGGTCATCCTCGGGCCACACGGCGCAGCCCTTGCCCAGAACCTCGCCACCAAAGACGGGATCGGGAACGTCAGCCATCTTGATGACCTTGCCCTTGACAGGCGAGCACAGCACGTCGGCGCCGGCAGAAGCAGAGATGGAGGCCGGAGCAGCAGCAGCCGCGGGTTCAGCCTTCTTCTTGAACATATCAAACAGACCCATACGTTTTCTCCTCTTGATTAAGCGCAACGTTATGCGCATGCCTATGGTGATTATAGTGCCAAATGGCCAAAATACTAAGGCGAGGGCTCGAATCGCAAGCCCTTCCCGGTAGTGCTCGTGGGATGAGCATCTCCTTTGCATCGCGGGTCGATAAGCCGAGTATCGCCTGCGCACGGGACGGACAGAAGCGGGCGCGCCAAACCCGACACTTCTTTTCGCGCCCACGGACCGCCGCCCCGCCCCTGACACTTCCTGATACCGACCGAAACGTACCAAAATAAGCCTGTCCCTTTTTGGCAGGCTTGGCGAGTGTGGGAGTTCGCATGGATATCAAACGCAAGATTTCCGAGGCGCAGGGCCTCACCCCCACCGAGCAGCAGCTCGGCATTGCAGCCCTTGCCATCGGCGAGGACATCCGCGGGCTTTCTATTAAGGAATTTGCCGCACGCACCAACGTTTCGGTCGCAAGCGTGCACCGTTTTTGCAAAAAGCTCGGCCTCGAGGGCTTCAAAGATCTCAAGGTCGAGCTTATTCGCTTAGCAACCGAGGCGGGAAACCGGCGCGACGTGGACATCAACTTCCCCTTCGATGCTACGTCCACCCCCGCGCAGGTTATGGAGCGCATGGAGGGGCTCTACCAGACCACGCTGGCCGAAACGCAGGAGCTGCTCGACCCCACGCAGCTTGACCACGCCGCCAAGCTCATCGCGAACGCCCGACAGGTCGACATCTACACAGGCTCGCACAATCTCTATCCAGCGGGAATGTTCCGCGATCGCCTGCTCTCCGCCGGTAAAAGCGCAACGTGCCACGACAATTCCGAAGCCCAGGTGCGCACGGCGCTTGCCTCGGGCCCCGACCATGTGGCAATCGCCATCTCCTACAGCGGCCTTGCCCCCAACCTCAAGGACATCTTGCCGATCCTCAGCAGTCGACATGCCCCGGTCATCGTCATCGGCACGCCTCATTGCGCGCGCATTCACCCTAGCTTTGCCGCCTACCTTACGGTGAGTGACCACGAGAGCATGACGCATCGCATCACACAGTTCGCGAGTCACATCGCCGTGCAATACGTGCTCGATTCGCTCTACAGCAGTTACTTCGCCAAAGACTACGTCCGCTGCTCCGAATTCCTGGAGCGCTCGTTTCCCTACACCCGCCTGCCCGGGCTCAAGTAGCGACGAGCGTGGATTTTTGGACGCCCATCTAACGAGCGTGGATAATCTCCCACTTTGAGCCCGCGCACAGGCCAAAACCGGGAGATTATCCACGCTCATTTCTGCCTAGTCATTGGGGACGTTCTTAAACGACTAGTCAAACAAGAACGTCCCCAACGACTAGTCGTTTAAGAACGTCCCCAACGACTACCGCGGCAACGCCGATGTCTTGGCAACGACAGCGAGCGGGCCGCATTTGAGACAAGGTGACGTGAAACGAAAGGGCGCTGACCTTTTGGTCGCGCCCTTGAAGTTGAACGTCAGATTGTCCAAATGCGGCCCGCGCAGCGTCGACCGGTCCGCCGTTCGGCAGAACGGCGGAACCTACTTGACTCCGTACTGCTCGTAGTAGGCGTCGATGGCGGCCTTGAGCTCGTCGTCGATGACAACCTTGCCGTCGATCTCGTGGTTGTAGAGGGTCTCGACGACCTCGGCCATGGAGACGATGCTCGCGACGGGGAAACCGTACTTGGCCTCGATCTCCTTCTGAGCGGTGGTCACGCCACCCTTACCGACCTCCATGCGGTTGAGAGACACGATGAGGCCCTTGATCTCGACATCGGCAGCAGCCTTGACCTTGGGATAGGTCTCGTCGATGGACTTGCCGCTGGTGGTGACGTCCTCGACCATGACCACGCGATCGCCGTCCTGGGGCTCGTAGCCCAGCAGGTTGCCCTTGTCGGCGCCGTGGTCCTTGGCCTCCTTGCGGTCGCAGCAGTACTTGACCTCCTTGCCGTACAGCTCGTGGTAGGCAATCGCGGTCACGACGGCCAGGGGAATGCCCTTGTAGGCCGGTCCAAACAGCACGTCAAAGTCGTCGCCAAAGTTATCGTGGATGGCCTGGGCGTAATACTCGCCCAGCTTCTTGAGCTGGTAGCCCGTCACGTAAGCGCCGGCGTTCATAAAGAACGGGGACTGACGGCCGCTCTTGAGCGTAAAGCTGCCGAACTTAAGGACGTTGGACTCGACCATAAACTTGATGAACTCTTGCTTGTAAGCCTCCATGCGGGCTCCTCTCGTAATCGCGTACGTGCCCTCCAGTTTAGCGCAGGCAGGGCGTCGATGCGGGCGCGCTTTGAGGCCACGGTATTCTGTAACGGCTTTATCAGCGACAATGGTTTTCCGAACAATGGGGTTGACATTGCAACCCCCCCTCATCGAGAATACGGGCGGATTAAAACGGGTACGAGATACCCAAAGCGCGCTGCGCCCAGCCTTAAGGAGGTGTGCCATGGAAGGCAGTCATAGTCGAAAAACCTGCATGTTGCCCTCGGCACGCCGCGAGGATTCCGCACACGCATAAGCGCCACGAATCGATCGTCAAAACCACCACAAAGGTGCCTGTCCCCTTTGTGGTGGTTCGAGAGCATGACGTGAGCGACATCTAGGTTTTTTGAAGCAAATACGACACGTACGCTAACTCCCTTCAACAAGGAGGACCCTATGCTGATGCTCAAAACCGCCACGGTACTCGAAGCCATCTCCAAGCGCCGCCGCACAGCGCGCCCCGCCGCTCACACCGGTCTGTCCAAGAACACCATATTCGCTGCCACCCATAGCGCCGAGGACGCCCTCGTGCTGCTCGACGCCACGGCCGACGGGCTCACTGCCGAGCACGTCGCCGAGCGCCTGGACGCCACCGGGCCCAACACCATCGAGGCTCCGACCAAGACGCTCGCCCGCCGCATCGCCGACGCGTTCATCGATCCCTTCGCTGGCATCCTCGCCGCGCTCGCGCTGGTCTCGCTCTACATCGATGTGCTCGCCGTGCCCGAGCCGCAGCGCGATCCCTCCACGGTCATCGTCATCGGCATCATGCTGCTGGTATCGGGCGGCATGAAGTTTATCCAGGAAGCCCGCAGCGGCAATGCGGCAGAGGCCCTTAAGGACCTGGTCTCCAACACCTGTACCGCCCTGCGCGACAGCGAGCGCATCGAGATCCCCTTCGACGAGCTCGTCCCCGGCGATGTAATCCGCCTCTCTGCCGGCGATATGGTGCCGGCCGATGCCCGCATCATCACCGCGCGCGACCTATTTGTGATCGAGTCCGCGCTCACCGGCGAGAGCGAGGCCATCGAAAAGACCGCCGCCACCGTCGTCGAGGGTGCCGATAGCTCCGCGCTGCCGCTCTCTGCCTGCAAGAACATCGTCTTTACCGGCACCTCCGTGCAAAACGGCACCGCCATGGCGCTTGTCGTTGCCACCGGCTCGGACACTTACCTGGGCGGCATCGCCAAGATGCTCAACGGGCGCGGCGAGAAGAGCGCGTTTGATCGCGGCGTCTCGAGCGTCTCCATGTTGCTCGTACGCCTCATGCTCGTTATGGCTCCGGCCGTCTTTGTCATCAACGCCGCCACCAAGGGCAACGTCATCGACGCGCTGCTGTTCGCCACGAGCGTGGCCGTGGGCATCACGCCGCAGATGCTTCCCGTCATCGTGACCACGAGCCTGTCGCAGGGTGCCAAGGACCTCGCCCGCCGCCAGGTTATCGTCAAGGAGCTGCCGGCAATCCAAAATCTCGGCGCGATGGACGTCCTGTGCTGCGACAAGACCGGCACCATCACCGAAGACCGCATCGTGCTCGAGCGCTACCTCAACACCGACGGCAACGAGGACGCACGCGTGCTGCGTCATGCGTTTTTGAACAGCTTCTTCCAGACCGGCCTCAAGAACCTTATCGACCTTGCCGTAATCGACCGTGCCGATGTGACACCCTCGACCGTCGTGCCCGATTCCATGCTGGGCCAGAGCCTGCGCGACCGCTATACCAAGGTCGACGAAGTGCCCTTCGACTTCTCGCGCCGTCGCCTGAGCGTAGTTGTAGCCGACGCCCAGGGCAAAACCCAGATGGTTACCAAGGGAGCTGCCGAGGAAATGCTCGAGATCTGCTCCTTTGTCGAGGTCGATGGCATCGCCCAGCCGCTCACCGAAGATAAGCTCGCCCAGATTCGCAAGCAGGTCGCCGGGCTCAACGCCGAGGGCCTGCGCGTGATTGCCGTGGCGCAGAAGACCGATCCGCGCTGCGTGGGCGAATTTAGCATCGCCGACGAGTGCGACATGGTGCTGATGGGCTTTTTGGCCTTCCTCGATCCGCCCAAGGCGAGTGCCGCGGGCGCCGTCGCCACGCTCGAGGCCAAGGGCGTGGCGGTCAAGGTCCTGACCGGCGACAACGATCGCGTCGCCGCCACCGTCTGCGAGCAGATCGGTATCGACGCGAGCAATGTCTTGCTCGGCTCCGAGATCGATGCGCTCGATGACGCCGAGCTTGCCGAGCGCGCCGAGAAAACCCATCTGTTCGCCAAGCTCTCGCCGCTGCAGAAGGCGCGCCTGGTGCGCGTCATGCGCGAGCTGCTCGGCCACACCGTGGGCTTTATGGGCGACGGCATCAACGACGCCGCCGCCATGCGTGCGAGCGACTGCGGCATCTCGGTCGATTCGGCCGTCGACATTGCCAAGGAATCTGCCGATATCATCTTGCTCCAGAAGGACCTGGGCGTGCTCGAGCGCGGCATCATCGAAGGCCGCCGCACCTACGGCAACCTGCTCAAGTACCTCAAGACCACGGTGAGCTCCAACTTTGGCAACGTGCTTTCCGTGACCGTCGCGAGCCTGTTCTTGCCGTTTTTGCCCATGAGCGCTCTGCAGCTGGTGCTGCTGTCGCTGGTCTACGAGATCGTGTGCATCGCGCTGCCGTGGGACACCGTCGATGACGCCTGGACTGCCCGCCCGCGCGCCTGGGACGCTGCGTCCATCAGGGGCTTTATGCTCGAGCTGGGCCCCGTGAGTTCGCTGCTTGACATCGTGACCTTCGCCGCGCTCTTCTTTGTGGTGTGCCCCACCGCCGTGGGCGCAAGCTGGTCCGAGCTTGCCGCCGCGGGCGACGTCGCGGGTATGGCGACCTTTGCTGCGCTCTTCCAGAGTGGCTGGTTTGTCGAGTCCATGTGGTCGCAGACGCTCGTGATCCACATGCTGCGCTCCCCGCGCCTGCCGAGCCCGCGCGACCACGCCGCGCCCGCGCTGTGCGCCCTCACCGTGCTGGGCCTGGCGCTCGTCACCTGGCTGCCGGCAAGCCCCATCGCCGATGCGCTCGGCCTCATAACGCTGCCCACGAGCTTTTTCGCGCTGCTCATCGGCATCGTCACCGCCTACATCGCGCTCACCCAGCTGGCAAAACGCCGCTACATCGCCCGCCACGGCGAGCTGCTTTAGCTCCAGCGGCGCCTTCATCAAGGATGTTTGGGCCGACGCAACCCGCTCCCGCTGACCGCGGCGGCCCAAAACAGCTAAAAATCTCCCGTCCCAAATTAGCCACCCTGCTAGTCCTCGGGTGTCCAGGACCAGAAGAAGTTAATGAGGGCTACGCGCGAGGAGGCACCGGTCTTTTTGTTGATCGAAGCGATGTGGCGATAGAGCGTGGAGCGCGAAAGGAAGAGTGCCGCCGCCACGTCTTGCACGCTGTCGTCCGAAACGACCAGTGCCTCCAGAACATCGCGCTCGCGCTTGGTGAGCCCAAAGGTGGCAACGAAGCCATCGAGCCGATCGCCAAACGAAAGCTCCGGCGCCTCCAGGGGCACCGTGTCGGCCTGACCGGGCTCACAGCTCACGCCAAGATCGTCGGTGGCAAGCGCCAGCCCGCCGTGCGTCGCCTCGCCCTCACCGTCTTGTCCAAACTGTCCCAACAGCGAAATCGCAATGCCTACAAACAGCACGAGCGCCGCGCCGACTGCCGCCAGCACGTTTTGGCTCGAGATGATCGCCACTGCCGGCACCGTCACGAGCATCGAGCACACGTTGTTGACGACGCGACCCATACACGGCCAAAAATATGACCAGCGCGCATAGAGCGAGATGGCAGAGAATTTTGTGGTGAAGAACACCACAAAGAAGCCCGAGCCCAGATAAAAGATGATCGTGGCAGCAAGCTCGTTGCCGCTATTGCCGTCAATGATGAGCACAAAGAACGAAAGCGTGGACAGTATGGCGGCGCACGTCATGCCGATATTCATATACAAACGGTCACGCAGGTCAAATAGGGCGCCGGCGGCCAGCGAGCTCACGACAAGCAGCAAGCGCGGCCAATCGCCCAAATCGACGGCTCCGAAAGCGTGCAAGGTCGTGAGGCCCGCGTTGAGAGCGGCGAATACACCGGAAAGACACGCTGTCGCCACGGTCAAGCGGACCACGGCGCGGCGGAATGCCGTCTTTGCCTTGGAATCGTCTTGCCACTTGGCACCATATTCCAAAGCATCTACCGAAAGCCCGGCAACACTGGGTTCAAAGTTGGGATCCGACTCATCGCGCAGCTTGGCGCGTCGGACACCGTGGAGCAACGCCACCTGCGCGATCGCGCAGACAACCAAAACGGCCTGCTGAGGAATGCCGACGGGCATCACCATGTGGTTGAGCGCCTGCACCAGAACGCCCATGGCGTGGCTTTTTCGCACACAGCACCCAGATGAGATGCACTGGGGCCGAAGTTGAAGTAGCCGTGCTCGTCCATGGGGGTC
>CABSUD010000043.1:0-8175 GCA_902480795.1 uncultured Collinsella sp.
GACTTGCAGCGACGGACCTCAGGACGCTCTTACACCACGTCTGCGCGCGCCACCGTGCCGCTGGACAGTTAGTTCAGATTTGTATTTTTGTGAGGGTGGAAAAGGCCGATTTGAGCTCAAATGAGCCGTTCTTGGCGGTCTGATGCGACAAGGATGCGCAGTCAGGAATGAGAAAAGGGCGTTATTGGGTCTAAAACGGCTTCAAAACGATACGTTTGCACGTAAGGAACCGGCCAAAAAATACAAATCTGAACTAACTTTCCTCCGTCAACCTCTCATTCCAAACCAAATCAGCCAACGTACGTCATAGCAATCTCCGGTAGGTCGCAGGGTGGCGGCTGAGCCTTTCCCTCGGGAAACTTCGCGAAGCCCAGTTCCCGAGGGAAAGGTATGGTCTGTGTAATACCAGATAAACAGTATTTTTTGCTAGATTGGTATTTGACTGAAGAACCAATTGGTATGGCTTATTAAGCCCACCTTGCCGTTGACGCTCATTTTACTGCCGCTGGTGGACTTCCGAACTTGGTTGCGCAAGTGCTCCCATATATTGATATAACCTAGTAGGTGGCTATCTGGTTACTACCAGTTGGCCCCTTGGTAACGGGTGGCCCCATTGTGCGGAATGTACCGAACATCCCCGTTTGATACGTTTTCCCATGCTGCCGGGGGGGCGTCCTCGGCACCTCAGCATCTCGGAAGAAAGGAGACCAGGTGCGCAGGAATTCCATTTTTACGAAACGGTGGGTGAAGGGAAGCGCGGTCCTCGTTGCCACTGCAGCGACGCTCGTGTTTGCCAATCCCCAGCAGGCGATTGCCACGCCACTCAAGGGCGTCGACTCAGCGACCGTGTCCCAGTCTGCCTCGAATGTCGTCGACATCGATTTCGCTGACGGCATCAAGGGCCGTATTACGTTCCTCGAGGACGGTATTTTCCGTTATAACGTCGACCCCAAGGGTGAGTTTTCCGAGTACGCCACACCGCGCAGTAAGTCCCACACGGCTAAAATCCAGGCTCAGCCCGATACCTCGGACACCTACAGCAAGCCGAGTGCGACGGTTGCCGACAAGGGCGACACTATCGAGATCACCGGCGGAAAGGCGACCGTGATCCTGGACAAGGCGACTGGCAAGATGAGTATCAAGTCAGGCGACCGTGTCGTGGTTTCCGAGTCCGCGTCCCTCGACCTTGATAAGAAGGGTACCGTCCAGACGCTCGCCAAGGAGAAGTCCGAGAACTTCTTTGGCGGCGGCACCCAGAACGGACGCTTCCTGCACACCAACCAGACCATCGCCATCTCCAACACGAACAACTGGACCGATGGCGGCGTTGCCTCGCCCAACCCGTTTTATTGGACGAGTGACGGCTACGGCGTACTCCGAAACACGTTTGCAGAGGGTTCCTACGACTTCGGTTCCACGGACTCATCGACGGTCACGACTTTGCACAGCGAGAATGAGTTTGATGCCTACTACTTCGTGGCGACCAACGAGGGCGCTTCGAACGTGGCAACCGAGATGCTGCAGGACTACTACAAGGTGACCGGTAATCCGGTGCTGCTGCCCGAGTACGGGTTCTACCTGGGTCATCTTAATGCCTATAACCGTGATGGCTGGTCAACGACCTCGGGTCAAAAGAAGTGGGAGACCAAGGGCAGCAAGTCCTCGAGCGAGAAGGGCGACGTTAAGTACGAGTCTGGCATGTCGACGGGCTACAAGCTCGACGGCACACTTGCGGCCGAGACGCTCAACGGTGAGGGCCCTACGGTTGATACCGAGAACATGAAAGCGACCGATTTCGACCGCCAGTTCTCTGCTCGGCAGGTTATCGATGACTACGAGGACAATGACATGCCGCTCGGCTGGTTCCTGCCGAACGACGGCTACGGCGCCGGCTATGGCCAGAACGGTTACTACAAGACCGGCGGCGTCAACTCCGACGGAGCGAGCTCGGCCGACCGTCTTAACGCTGTGCGTGCCAATGTCGACAACCTTAAGAAGTTCACCGAGTATGCCAACTCCAAGGGTGTGAGCACGGGCTTGTGGACCCAGTCCAACCTTGAGCCCGACAGCAACCCTGAGACCCCGTGGCATCTGCTTCGCGACTTCGACGCCGAGGTCAAGACGGGAGGCATCTCTACCCTTAAGACCGACGTTGCCTGGGTTGGATCTGGCTACTCCTTTGGTCTTAATGGCATCAAGACAGCTTATGACACGGTGACGACCGGCGCTAACAAGCGCCCCAACATCATCACGCTCGATGGTTGGGCCGGCACGCAGCGCTTTGGCGGCATTTGGACCGGCGACCAGTATGGCGGTAACTGGGAGTACATTCGCTTCCATATCCCCACGTATATCGGTCAGAGTCTTTCGGGCAACCCCAACATCGGTTCCGACATGGATGGCATCTTTGGCGGCGACCCCATCATCTCTGCGCGTGACTACCAGTGGAAGACGTTCACGCCCTCTATGCTCGACATGGACGGTTGGGGCACCTACCGTAAATCGCCCATGACGCACGGCGATCCCTACACAGGCATCTCGCGCTTCTACCTCAAGCTCAAGGCGCAGCTCATGCCCTATATCTACACGAGCGCGGCCTCGGCGGCCAACATCGACACGGGTAACGGCGATGCCGGCCTGCCCATGATCCGCGCCATGCTGCTTTCCGACAACTCCGAGTACGCCGCAAGCACTTCGACGCAGTACCAGTATATGTTCGGTGAGAACTTCCTAGTGGCACCGGTGTATCAGGATACCCAGGCAGATGAGAACGGCAACGACATTCGCAATGGGATTTACCTCCCCAACTGCGGCACCGACGAGAATCCCACCATCTGGATCGACTACTTCTCGGGTAAGCAGTATCGCGGCGGCCAGGTTCTCAACAATTACGAGGCTCCGCTTTGGAAGCTGCCGCTGTTTGTGAAGGCCAACGCTATCGTGCCGATGTACGCCGAGAACAACAACCCCGAGGCCGTGAGCGACACCAACACCAAGGGTACCGACCGCAGCCAGCGTATCGTCGAGTTCTTCGCCACCGAGGGCGACGGCACCTTTACGCAGTACGAGGACGACGGCTCCTCCATCGAGAACAACACGACTGAGGACGATTCCTACGGTACGATCGACAATATCTCCTACGGTGAGCATGTAAGCACCGTTTACAGCTCCAAGGCCGCAGGCGGCACCGCGACCTTTACCGCCGAGGCCTCGCAGGGTGGCTACAACGGCTACGACTCCAACCGCACCACGACCTTCGTGGCCAACGTGTCCGCCAAGCCCATGAGCGTCGTCGCCAAGAACGGCGGATCCGCGCTCAACGTGGTTGAGGCCGACTCGCAGGAGGCCTTTGACACCGCGACCCCCGAGGCCGGCCAGGCGGTCTACTTCTACAGCGAGGCCCCTAACCTCAACCACTACGGCAGCGATGCGGACGGCACCGAGGCCGAGCAGGGCGAGAGCTTCAACAACACCAAGATCACCACGAACCCCAAGGTCTACGTCAAGTTCGCGAAGACCGATGTTGCTGCAGCGGCGCAGACGCTTGAGCTGGGCGGTTTCGTGAACGCCGACGCCACGCTCACAGCCGATCGCCTCAACGAGAACCTCTCCGCACCCACGAACCTTGCTGCCCCCGAGGACGTCACGACCCCAACGAGCATCAAGCTCACCTGGGGAAAGGTCGATGGTGCTACCTCCTACGACCTTAAGGTCGACGGCACTGTGTTTGCCGTGGGTGATGCGGCCGAGTTCACGCACACCGACCTCGCCTACAATAGCAAGCACACCTACCAGATTCGTTCGCGCAACGCCGAAGGTTACTCCGCCTGGAGCGATGTGCTCGAGGCGAACTCCGCACTCGATCCGTGGCGGAACGTCCCCGACGCCGAGGAAATCACCTGGGAGGGCTCACTTTACGGCAGCCATAAGGCCGAGCTCGCCTTCGACCATGAGTTCCAGTCGGGCGACGGCGGTTTCCACTCCGGTGGCAACGATCTGGGCAAGGCGCTTACCGTTGACTATGGACGCGCTTACAAGCTCGATAAGCTCGAGTACTATCCGCGCGATGACGCCGGCAACGGCACTGTGACCAAGATGCGTGTTGAGACGAGTCTCGATGGCGTCCACTGGACGAGCCGGGAGGTCGATTGGGCACGTTCCGCTGATTGTAAGACGGTAGCGTTTGACGGCACCGTGGCCGCCCGTTACGTGCGCATGACACCGCTCGCCTCGGTCGGCAATTTCTTCTCCGCGTCCGAGATTGCCATCTACAAGACCGACGGCACGGATGGCTTCGCCGTGGGCTCCAACCTCAACAAGGCCACGATCTCCGACGGAGACTACTCCAACATGAAGAACTATCTGGGCCTCGAGAATCGCGAGCCCGATACCCCGACGTTCGGTTCGCAGATCCGCGACCACTTCGCCGACCTCAACGATAACGGCGTTTACGACGTCTACGATTACTCGTTCACCATGGCGGGTCTTGACGGCGGCACTAAACAAAAGGGCAAGGTCGCAGGTTCGCTCGCGGTGATTCCGAGCAAGACCGAGGTCGAGGCCGGTGATGAGATCACCGTTGATGTCTATGCGGCCGACGCCAAGAACGTCAACGCCCTGGGCGCTCTCGTCAACTTCAAGAGCGACCAGTTCGAGTTTGTGTCCGAGAGCATCGCGCAGGACGGCTCGACTGCCGGCATGGAGAACCTGTCTCGCGAGAAGGTCCAGTTCGCGGACAGAACGCAGACTATCAATCTCGCCTTTGCCAACCGCGGCGATGGCAAGCTCTACAACGGTACCGGCGCGGTGGCGAGTTTCAAGCTCAAGGCCAAGACCGCCGGCAAGGTCGAGCTGCCCTCAACATCTTGGCTCATCGGTCCGGCATGCGACGCACTTGAGTTTGCGAGCGACGGCACGGTGACGATGCCGGATGTTCCTCAGCCAACGGTCGCCGAGTACGGTCAGGATGCCTTCAACATCACGATGACCAACGATGAGCTCACGACCGACGACGGGACCAACGTCGAGAAACTTATCCAGCAGAAGAGCTATAACGCGCTGTTCGATAATAACGAGGGCGACAACGGCTTTGAGTTCCTATGGAACTGGAACGGCAACTGGGACAGCGAGGGTAAGCTTCCGAGTTACGTGAAGCTTCCCACCACGATGACATTCGCATTTAAGACGCCGTCGAAACTCGATAGTGTCGAGGTCGTTAACCGCAACGGTGGCAACGGAACCGTGCAGAAGATCAAGGCTGTCGTGACGTTCGAGGATGGCTCGACCCAAGAGTTCGCGGGCGGGGAGTACGATTCCTTCCGGGCTCGCTACGCCTTTGGCCTCTCTGCCGAGAACAAGGGCAAGAAGGCGACCAAGGTCGAGGTCACGCCGCTTGAGGCATCGGGTGACCAGATGCTCACACTGCGTGAGGTCAACTTCAAATACACGCAGGGTGTCGAGGCCATCGAGGGTGTCGAGCTAGGCAAGAACCAGACCGAGTTCTTTGAAGGCGACGTTACGCTCGTCGACGCCAAGGCCACGCCTGAGAGCGCCGGCTACCCCTATGTGACGGTCGAGAGCTCCGACCCCTCTGTGGTAAGCGTCTCCGCTGTTCAGGCTGGCGATAGCGTGAGCTACTACCTGCGTGCCAACAAGGCCGGCAAGGCAAAGATCACGGTGGAGTCGGTACTCGACCCCTCCAAGACCGCATCCTATGAGGTCGAGGTCAAGGCTGGTGTCGATAGCTCTGCGCTCGTGGCAGCGCTTTCCAAGGCCGCGGGCTACAGCGAGTCCGTCTACACTAAGGATTCCTATGCAGCTCTCACCGCTGCGGTCGAGGCGGCTCAGAAGCTCCTCGACGGCGGCCAAGGCAGCTATAGCAAGAAGGATGTCGCAGACGCCACAGCCAAGATCGAGAAGGCAATCGACGGCCTCAAGATGCGCCCTGTCGATGAGAAGATTCTTATCAACACGCCCGAGAACCGCAAGAACGTCAAGGTGGCCGGCTTCTCGAGTGAGGCCGACTACGAGGGCAGCAACGCCGTCAACGCTCTCGACGGCGACGAGCGGACGCTTTGGCACAGCGACTGGGCCCATGGGACCGGTATGCCCCAGTATCTGAGTGTCGACTTGGGCCGCGACTACGATCTCACCGACGTTACATTCCTGCCGCGTCAGGACGGCGGCACTAACGGCGATATCTTCGAGGCCGAGATACTGGTCTCCGACACTGCCGACGGCTATGAGATGGGCACCGCCGTGTCGATGGGTACGTTTGCCTTCGACAACGACGGCCATGTACTCACCGACCGTGGCGACTGGAAACAGATGAGCTTTGGTGCCGCGCGCGGTCGCTACGTGACCGTCAAGGTGATTCACGCCGGCGGTGGCGACGTCGATGCCTACTGCAGCGTGGCGGAGCTCAAGTTCTACGGTACGGCCGTTCCCGATCCGGTGGCGAAGGATGATCTCACTGCCGCGATCGAAAAGGTTGATGCCGAGCTTGCCGCCGGCGACCTCAAGGCCGGCGACTACACCGAGGCCTCCTGGACGGCGCTCGAGAACGCCCTGGCGAGCGCCCGCGCCATCTTGAGCGACGAGGACGCCACGCAGGACGAGGTCGACCAGGCGCTCAGGGCGCTCGAGAGCGCCCGCGACGCGCTCGAGAAGACCCCGGTGACCCCGGTCGAGAATCCGACTAAGAAGCAGCTCAAGGCCCTGGTCAAGCAGGCGAAGGAGACTGACACCAGGGGCAAGACGGCCGAGTCTGTCAAGGCCCTGGCGGATGCCATTACCTACGCCGAGGACGTCTTGGGTGATGAGAATGCTTCCGACACCCAGCTCCAGGCGGCCTATGACCAGCTCAAGCTGGCCATTGAGAGCCTCAAGGATGTCGATTCCGGCAACCAGGGCGGCTCGGGCAACCAGGGTTCCGGCAATGGCTCGAACGGCGGTAACCAGGCGGGCAAGCCCGCAGGCGACAAGGCCCAAGGCGGCAAGAAGAACGGTTCGGCGATCCCCGATACCGGCGACCGCACGGCGACGACCGTCGCGACCGTCGGCGGTCTTGGCGCCATCGTCGCCGCCATCGGCGCTTTCTTCCATCGTCGCAGCAAGGCTAAGTAGCCCCAGCAACAGCTAAGCAAGCGTGCCCGCCGTCCCACCCAAGGACGGTGGGCACGCTTTTTGAATGTAGGCAGAAAGCTTCGACCCTTCGGCCTTAATCTCGCAAAGCGTTCCGTCTCCCGTCGAACACATCGGCAACGGCGGCTATACTTGAATTATTTGCAGTTAAGGGTCGCGGATTCGCCGCGTCACCGCTCTCAACAGGAGGTCTTTGTTTATGGCAGATCAGAAGCCGGTTGTCGGGATCATCATGGGCTCCAAGTCCGATCTGGGCGTTATGGAGGGCTGCACCGCCGAGCTCGAGGCACTGGGCGTGCCCTATGAGCTCGTGATTGCAAGTGCGCACCGCACGCCGGCGAAGGTCCATGAGTGGGCCTCGACTGCTGCCGACCGCGGCATCAAGGTGATTATCGCTGCTGCCGGCAAGGCTGCTCACCTGGGCGGTGTCGTGGCTGCGTTTACGCCGCTGCCGGTCATCGGCGTGCCTATGAAGACGAGCGATCTGGGTGGTATGGACTCGCTGCTGTCGATGGTGCAGATGCCTTCGGGCGTGCCCGTTGCCTGTGTGGCCATCAACGGTGCCAAGAATGCTGCCATTTACGCCACGCAGATTTTGGGCGCATGCGACCCCGAGTACCGCAAGGTTATCGAGAAGATGAAGCAGGAGATGGCTGACGCCTAAGCGCTCTGCCAGTCCATTTGCAGCATAAGGAGAGCCATGTCCGACTATCAGGGAAAGCGTTTTTCGGCTTCTCAGATTCCCGATCCAGCCAAGTCGGGAGCAGCCCGCGCGCCGCAGCAGGGTCGGACATCCTCTCCTCAGCAGCCGCGCACTCCGCGCCCCGTGACGCCGGCGAAGCATCGCCGTCAGGATACACCTGCTGCTTATCGTCCTTCGTCATACAGTACGGCCAAGAAGTCACCTCGCTCTTCGACGCATACCGCGCCATCGAGCTATACCGAGCCGCCGTGCAAAAAGCGCCGCTCCGTTATCCCCATCTTGCTCATCATTGTTGGCATCGGCCTCATCGTTGCCGCTGCCGCCATCTT
>CABSUD010000044.1:0-8168 GCA_902480795.1 uncultured Collinsella sp.
GTCCAGATCGCCGGCGGACAAAATCAGGTCGACTCCCTCAAAGCGTTCCTTGCGAAAGCACTCCCAAAGGCATCGTTCTTCGGTATCGGCTATGGCAAGGATTTTCATAGGGCAGGGACTTTCGGCTCATCGTCGAGCTGCGGAATGGTGCCTACCACGTTGTCCGCCAGCCAATTCATCTCGACAATCTGCGTGCTCGGCAGCGGAGGGAAGCCTTCGATCTGTACCACGCCGTTCTGGCTGTGGAGCTCGCCGCCAAAGGGGTTGATGGATCCCACAACAATGCCGTTGCGGAGCAACTGCACGAGTTTGCGCGTTTGGTAGGGTAGGCCCGGAGCGTAACGGATGTCGATAACGCCGGAGCTCATGCCATACCAGTAGTTGACAGCGCGCACTTGGTTGTCGTCGCTGGTCTCGTCCCACGTGCCGTGAAGAAGGCTGCGAACGATGAGCTCGTAGTAACGGCCCCAGTTCCATACGGGCATGGCGATGCCGGTGACTTTGCCGTCGACCAAGCGGTGGAGTCCGTAGGCCGTGGGGTCTTCGAGCGACTTTGACATGTCGGCGCCGGTCATGACGCTCACGCCTTCGCGGCACATGGCCTCGGCAAGACCGCCGGCGGGTACATCGCCCCAAGTGAGGATTACCTGCGCGCGAGGGTCGAGCAGTGAGGCGCCGATGGCAAAGGCATTGATCTCGCTGAGTGCGCCCGAGGCGAAGACCGACGCGTGGTAACCGATGCGGTGGTTGTCCGCCATGCTGGCCGCAAGGGCGCCCAGCAGAAACTTGGCCTCGTACATCTTGCCAAAGTACGAGCGTACGCTTTGATGGGGAAGGCCGATAGAGCAGTTGAGGAACCGAACCCGGGGATACTCAACGGCAGCCCTGAGCGTGTATTCCATCAGGCGGTGCGAGGTCGAGAAGATGACGTTTGCTCCATGTTTGACAGCCGTTTCCACGGCGGCGTAGAACACATCCGGATCGTGACAGTCCTCGAACGCCTCGGTGCGCACGATACCGCCAAAGTGCTCATCGAGATACTGACGCCCTTGGTCGTGCAGGCTGTCCCAGCTCGACGTCGCACAGGGGAACTCATGGATAAAGGCGATGCGCAGGGGGTTGGCCGTCGAGTAGACGGTCTTGCCCATAAAGAAGTTGAGCACGCCAGAGGTGGACTTGGCGGGCGTCTCCTCCTCGTCGACGCTCGGTGCTTCGACGAGATCGACCTTGTCCTCGTCATTTTTGCCGGCAATGACCAGCTCGCGCCAGATCTTGCACAGGCGGTTTACGACGATATCCGTTGGCGTATCCAGCAGGCGGTCCTGGTTGTACACATTGAGGTAGACGAGCATGGCGTCGGCGGGCGTAATGTCCAGGTGATCGCCGCCTGCGCGAAGGTAGGCACGCTTAAAGAGCAGGAAAGTGTGGCGCAGGTAGTCGACCTTTTTCTGCGGCCATTTTTCGATAAGGTTCTGACCGAGCATCTCCGCGAGCGTTTCGTAGCTTCCCTCACGCGAGAACTCGATCTCGTATAGGGGGCAGACGCGCCAAAACGCGCAGAACTCGCCGTACAGGCGGCTTTCGACGGAATCCCATGTGCCGGGGTAGAGGCGGCTGACCTTGGCCGAAACCGTCGGGGCGTCCAGGAATTTGAGGACGCTGACGCGCTTGTTGCCCTCCTGGACGTAGAACCGATGCATGAACTCGGTGACGATGATGGGGTCGCGATAGCCCTCGGTCACCTGGATGTCGTAGAGGTTGGACCACTTGCGGGCGAACTCGGTGTTAAACGGCAGCAGGGGCATAAAGTTACACGAAAAGGCAGACTGACGGCCTTTGGTGACCGTGCCGACGACCATTTCGAGCGGAATGTCCCTCAGGCCGACGCTCTCTCGCTGACCTAAGGGGAGCTGGGCAACGAGGCCGTCGAGGTCCGTAAGGTACGGGTGCTCGCTTTGGCTGATGGCGCGACGACGTCCCTGCTCGCCGCGCTTGCATGCTTGACGATAGGCCTCTTCCATGGTGTCTACTCCCTTAGTCGTTTAAACAACGATATAAACCATGGTACCACGATGCGAAACCACCACAAAGGTGCCTGTCCCCTTTGTGGTGGTTTTAGGCGATGATGGGGGCGATGGCGCGGATGCAGGCGTCGGCTGCCGTAAAGGTGGTGCTGTCGTCACTGACGATAAAGATGATCTTGCCCTTGATGCCAAAGTCACCGATCTCGCTAAAGAGCACGTAGGGCTCCTTGTCAAAGCCCGAGATGGGAAGCACGGCGGCCTTAGTGGCGTCGGTGAGCTCGTCTGCCAGCACGTCAAGGGAAGCCCACTTAGACGTGTCCTTTACGGCAACGGGCACGGCCACGCGCCCAAAGGGCATCAAATGCACGAGTGTGTTCTTGGAAATGTTGGAGTTGGGGACGATGATGGTCTGTCCACAGGCATCCTCAATCGTTGTATGTCGCCAAGTGATGTCTTGGACCACGCCGGATACGCCGCCGACCTCGATATTGTCGCCGGGTTTGATGATGCCCATAAACGTCACCTGCATGCCGCCGATAAGGTTTGACAGCGTGTCCTGAAAGCCGAGCGAGATGGCGATGCCGCCGACGCCAAGAGCGGCGACGAGCGCGTTTGCGTTAATGCCAAAGCAGTTGTCGAGGATAAAGCTGCCGCCAATCATCCAGATGACGGCGCGCGCGATGTTGATGAAGATACTCGATGCCGGAAGCGGGTTATCGTCTCGGTTAAGCAGATGGTTCAGGGTCTTGGATACGACCTTGGCGGCGACGGCGGTGCCTATCGCCAAGATGACGGCCCAGATGATGTTGTGGACCCACCGTTGCTCAAAGAAATGAAGAATCGGCTCAAACAATTCCATGTAGGGAAAACCTCCTAATGATCGTCCAACCATGATACCCACCAAGAAGCCCGTCCGATCAAATTCGGACGGGCTTCTGTGCTCGATATAAAGTTTACGCGGTGGGGCTGCAAGGCCCGGCGGTGTAGCTTAGCGTCGACGCTTCCAGATAATGCCGAGCATGATGACGATGATGCCGCCGATAAGGCACGCGCCAACTACTGCCAGCGTGCGGTCTCCCGTTGCGGCGAGCTTACCGGTCGTCTTCTTGGTGATGACCTTCGTGGTCGCCGTGTCCGTCTTAGGCGAGGGCTTAGGCGTCGGGGCCGGTGTGGGCGTGGGGTCCACGGCAGCGGAGCCAAAGCTGATGGTGCCGGCGAGCCCGGCCATCTTGCTCTCCCAGCCGTTCTGCCCAATCAGCGCCCTCAGCGCCGCCTCGCACGTGCCCCACTCGGTGTACTTGGTGGCGTTTGCGAAGGTGGGGAAGTCGGTCGTGTTGGTGATGATGTAGTTGTTGGTGGCGACGGTATAGGTCTTGGTGGGATCGAGCGTGCTGCCGTCTTTGGTGAGTGTGGCACTCACAATGCGCTTGCCTTCGGGCTGTGTCCAATCAATCGTCACGTTGATGCCGCCAAAGGAGAGAACGCTGCCAGAGTCATCGCGCCACTTGTACTTGTCTTGCGCCTCCTGCTCGGTGTGACCGGCCGCCACATAAGCCTGCTGAAGCTCGTAGCTGTCGTTGCAATCGTCGCTGATTTGTAGCGAGTGCTCGAGCGCTGCGAGGAAGTCCGCGCCGGTCATGGTCCAGGTCTCCACGGTGTTGCCGTAGGGCGAGATGGCGATGACGTTGCCGGCGGTCACGTTGCCCGCCGCGATGCCGCCGCGGATGCCGCCAGCGTTTTCGATAGCGAGGTCCGCGCCCGTCAGGTCAAGATAGGAGCTGCAAATCACGTGGCCGATGGTCTGGGCCTTGGTGGTGTCGCCCTCCTTGCTGGGACGGAAATCGGTGGTGCGCACCATTTCCCAACCATGCGTGTCTGCGGCGTCCTCGCCGTAGAAATAGTTGGTGGTGGATGTGCCGAGCACCTTGTTCGATTCGTTTTCAAAGGCCTCGTCGAGCGGCTTGATCTTGTTGCGGACGTCTTCAAGGCGGCTTTGGTAGTCGGAGCCCTTGTCGGGGTCTGCCAAAAGGTCGTTGACGTTCTTGGCGGTGTAGAGCTTCTCGTCGCTGCCGTCTGCAGGGACCGTGACCGTGTCATCGTCGGTCGTCTCGGTGCCATTCGTGTCGTATTTGTACGGAATGGAAAGCAGTCCCACCTCGGCAAAGGCACTGCCCGCCTCGACAACGTGGATTGTCTTGCCGTCGGCTCCCGTCACCTTCTCGTTAAGGTTGATGTGCTCGTGGCCTGCGATAAGGGCATCGACGCCACGGAGTCGCGTGGCAAAGGTCTTGGCGTCGAGCGTGTGCGCGATACACACAACAACATCGCAGCCCTCCTTGCGCAGCTGCTCTGCCTCGGCATTGATGGCGTTCGCGGCACCCGAGAACGACGTACTCGCGACCAGGTCCGCGCGCAGCGAGGATCCCAGCGACTCATCCATGGCACCCACGACGCCGACCTTGATTTTGTAGTCGAATGTGGAGTAATCTTCGCTATCCTCCCAGGTGCGATCGAGCGTCTTCGTGATGCTCGAGCTCCATACGCCGCTCGTAGACTTTGCGTTCGCGCAGAGCATGGCGAAGGGCGTGCCAGTGGTGCTGTAGCCGGTCATGGTGCGGAGTTTGTCCGCGCCGTAGCTCCAGTCGTGGTTACCTGGCGTGGTCGCGTCGTAGCCGTCGGCGTAGAAGGTGTCCATGAGCTCGGCGATGCTCTTGCCCTCGCTCATGGTGGCGAAGGACTGTCCGTGGAAGGTGTCGCCCGCATCGAGTAAAAGATCGGGGGCGCTGTTTTGGGCGCTATAGAGAACCGCCAGTCCATCAAAGCCCACAGTGCCGGTGCCCTTGCTTGCGTTGTAGCTGTACTTGTAGCTGCCGTGGATGTCGTTAGTGTGCATGACGGCCACGGAGCCGTCAATAGCGGCGGGCAGGTTCCCCGCGAAAGCGAGGCTTGGGATGCCTGCGAGCGCGCCGGCAAACAACGCGGCGGCTAACGCAAGGCGGGGGAGTCTTTTCATGGCAGTTTCCTTAGTCCTTAGCCAGAATGTCTGGTTGAATATCGGATTATCGACATAATATGCGAAAACCGCCGCAAGGGCGTCTGTCCCTTAGCGGCGGTTTTGACGTTTGCGCAGATAAAACCTACCAAAATAAACCTGTCCCTTTTTGGCAGGTTTTAGCTCAGCAGCATGCGGTCGTTGGCAAGCTCGCCGCCCGAGACCTCCTCGAACTTCTGCAGCAGGTCGGCGACGGTGAGCGACTTCTTCTCATCGCCCGCCACGTCGTAGATCACATGGCCCTCGTGCATCATGATCAGACGGTTGCCCAGACGGATGGCGTCGTTCATGTTGTGCGTGACCATGAGCGTGGTCAGGTGGTTCTCGTCGACGATCTCCTCGGTCAGGTCGAGCACCTTAGAGGCCGTCTTGGGGTCGAGGGCCGCGGTGTGCTCGTCGAGCAGCAGCAGGCGCGGCCTGGTGAGCGTGGCCATCAGCAGGGTGAGTGCCTGGCGCTGGCCACCCGAGAGCAGGCCGACCTTGGCGTTGAGACGCGTGTCCAGACCAAGGTCCAGGCGCTTGAGCAGCTCGACGTACTCATCTTTCTCGGCCTTGGTGACGCCCCACGAAAGGCCGCGACGCTGGCCGCGACGCTTGGCGAGGGCCAGGTTCTCGGCGATCTGCATGTCGGCAGCGGTACCGCGCATGGGGTCCTGAAACACGCGGCCCAGGTACTTGGCGCGCTGCGACTCGCTCAGGCGCGAGATGTCGGTGCCGTCGAGCTCAATAACGCCCGAATCGAGCGGGTACACGCCGGCGATCATGTTGAGCAGCGTGGACTTGCCGGCGCCGTTGCCGCCGATCACGGTTACAAAGTCGCCGTCATTTAGGGTGAGGTCGACGCCGGTGAGCGCGCGCTTCTCGGTGACGGTGCCCTTGTTAAAGGTCTTCTTGACGTGCGAGAGCTTAAGCATCTGCCTCATCCCCCTTCGTGTAGGAGCTGCGGAGCTTATAGCGCTCCCAAACCACGGGCACGCACAGGGCCACGGCAACGATCACGGCGGAGAGCAGCTTCATGTCGTTGGCGTCCATGCCCAACTGCAGCACGATGGCGCGGATAAGGAAGTACACCACGGAGCCAAAGACGGCGGAGGCAAGACGGACGCTAAACTGCGTGAGGCCGCCGGGAAGCAGACGGCCGAGCACCTCGCCGATAACAATGGCGGCAAGACCGATAACGATGGCGCCGGTGCCCATGCCAATGTCGGCATACTTTTGGCTCTGGCAGATGAGCGCGCCCGAAAGGCCGATGAGGGCGTTGGAGAGCACGAGGGCGATCATCTTGGTGGAGTTGGTGTTGACGCCCAGAGCGCGGATCATGTACTCGTTGTTGCCGGTGGCTCGCAGCGCCGAGCCGATCTCGGTGCCAAAGAACCAATACAGGATGGCAACGATAGCCACGGCGAGCAGGATGCCCAAGATGATGGCAACGGTGGACTGCGGCAGACCGGTCATATTGCTGACGGCCGAGAACACGGTGCCCTTGGCAAGGATGGGTGTGTTGGACTTTCCCATGATGCGCAGGTTGATGGACCACAGGCTGATCTGGGTGAGGATTCCGGCGAGGATCGCGGGAATCTCAAAGACGGTGGTCAAAATGCCCGTGACGGCGCCCGCGATGGCGCCGGCGCACATACCGGCCAGCACGGCGAACAGCGGGTCGACGTTGTTATTGACGATGAGCACAGCGCAGACGCAGCCGCCGAGGGCAAAGCTGCCGTCGCAGGTCATATCGGGAATGTCGAGCAGGCGGAACGTGATAAACACGCCAAGCACCATAATGCCCCAGAGGACGCCCTGCGAAACGGCGCCCTGCAATGCAATGAGCATGCTTCATACCTCCTAGGATAGGGTGGACACGTGATTCACCATAATAGCGGTAACAATGCATAGAAGAGTTACGGACAGACGTTTTGTTTTACCTGAAACAAGCAGGGCGGACGCCGGTCTACAGCGCCCGCCCCTGTGGATCAGATATTGAATAACGCGGCTAAAGCGCGAGCACGGGCTCTAGACGCATGCCGCGTATGGCATTACGCGTCCAGGGCGGAAAGGTCGATGCCCAGGGCCTCGGCCATTTCGTCGTTCTTGACGACGACCAGGTCCTTGCTCGAGAGGTGCTTGATCGGCATATCCTCGGGCTTGGCCTCGCCCTTCAGGATCTTAACGGCCATCTCGCCCGCGGCGTAGCCCAGGTCCTCATAGTTGATGGAGAGGGTGAACAGGCCGCCGGCCATGCACATACCCTCCTCGCCAGTCACGAAGGGAAGCTTGTTTTCCTTGCAGATCTGGCCGACCTGCGAGGCACCCGCGGCGATGGTGTTGTCGGTGGGGGAGTACAGCGCGTCGACCTTGCCCACGGCAGACTCGACGACGGACTGAATCTCGTTGGAGCTCGAGACGGTGAAGTCAGTGTACTCGAGGCCCAGCTTGTCGAGCTCCTTCTTGGCGGCCTTGATCTGGACGTCGGAGTTGGACTCGGCGGTGCAGTAGAGCAGGCCGACCTTCTTAACGTCGGGCAGGACCTTCTGCATCATCTCGAGCTGCTCGGCGACCGGGGTGAGGTCGGAAGCGCCCGTGACGTTGGTGCCGGGCTTGTCGTTGTCCTGGACCAGGCCGGAGGCGGCGTAGTCGGTGATGGCGCAGCCCACGATGGGGATATCGGCCGTGGCGCCGGCGGCAGCCTGCGCGGCGGGCGTGGCGATGGCATAAATCAGGTTGACGTTGTCGCCCACAAACTTGTCGGCAATGGACTTACACGTGGACTGGTCGTTCTGGGCATTCTTCTGGTCGATCTTGACCTTAAGGCCGCTCTCTTTGATGGCCTTGACAAAGCCGTCGTTGGCGGCATCGAGTGCGGAGTGCTCGGTGAGCTGCAGAACGCCGATGGTGTAGTCGGAACCGGCGGCAGCAGAGCCGGAGCCAGAGTTGCCGCCGCATCCGGCGAGCGGGGCGAGCGCGAGCAGGCCGGCGGAGACCAGAAGGCTCCTGCGGCTGATGGTGATGTCCTTCATATCATTACCCCCAGTATAAAAATGGCTGGAAACACTGCACTGGGACAAAGTGCAAGTGGAACTATAGTAGCGCTGATG
>CABSUD010000045.1:0-8052 GCA_902480795.1 uncultured Collinsella sp.
ATGTAGTATAATAAATACAGAAAAATTTTTAGGAGGTAAATTAATTATGGCAGTTAAAGTCGCAATTAATGGTTTTGGACGTATTGGACGTCTTGCATTCAGACAGATGTTTGGCGCAGAGGGCTACGAGGTAGTTGCAATCAACGACCTGACAAAGCCTTCAATGCTCGCTGATCTTCTTAAGTATGATACAGCTCAGGGCGGTTACTGTGGTAAGATCGGTGAGAACCTTCACACAGTATCAGCTGATGATGAGGCTAATACTATCACTGTTGACGGCAAGACTCTTCAGATTTATGCAGAAAAGGACGCTAAGGATTGTCCTTGGGGCAAGCTTGGTGTAGACGTAGTTCTCGAGTGCACAGGCTTCTATACATCAAAGGCTAAGAGCCAGGCTCACCTCGATGCTGGTGCTAAGAAGGTAGTTATCTCAGCTCCTGCTGGTAACGACCTCAAGACTATCGTTTACTCAGTAAACGAGAAGACACTTACAGCTGACGATACAATCATTTCAGCTGCATCTTGCACAACAAACTGTCTTGCTCCTATGGCTAATGCTCTTAACAAGTATGCTCCTATCCAGAGCGGTATCATGAGCACTATCCATGCTTACACAGGCGACCAGATGATCCTTGACGGTCCTCACAGAAAGGGTGACCTGAGAAGAGCAAGAGCTGGTGCTGCAAACATCGTTCCTAACTCAACAGGTGCTGCAAAGGCTATCGGCCTTGTAATCCCAGAGCTTAACGGCAAGCTCATCGGTTCTGCACAGAGAGTTCCAGTTCCAACTGGTTCAACAACAATCCTTACAGCAGTTGTAAAGGGTGCTGACGTAACAGTTGAAGGCATCAACGCTGCTATGAAGGCTGCATCTTCTGAGTCATTTGGCTACAACGAGGATCCAATCGTTTCTTCTGACGTTATCGGCATGACAATCGTATCTAAGATCGCTGATGACCTCTATGAGGTACAGGTAGTTTCTTGGTACGACAACGAGAACTCTTACACATCACAGATGGTAAGAACAATCAAGTACTTTGCTGAGCTTGCATAATCTGCACAGCCAAAACTAAATTGCTTACTAAAGACCGCTTCATCATGAGGCGGTCTTTTTTGCGTATGTATACAACAAAGGTGAGCAAAAACTGGCGAACACTGTTCGTACCTACGATTTATATTACACAAATGTAGGGGACGGCGTCTTCGACGTCCCGCATACTATGAACGATAAATCAGCCAAATAAAAAAGGACGAACCCCAAGTTCGTCCTTTTGTCGTTCATATCAGAAACCACGTCCTCCGCCATGACCTCTGCCAAAGCTCATTCCCTTGGAATTAGAAGTAACAATGCCGTCAATAGTCACGGTTTCCGACTGCGACCCTGCCGTAATGGTGTAGGTTTCGCCTTCCTTCAGGTCAGCGCTTGTGAATACAACGCTCTGCCAAGTCTTTGTAGGGGTAAAGCTTAAGATCTCCTTGCCGTCACTGTCAGTGATAGTCAGTTTTTCGTTTGCTGAAACTGTCGAACCAAGATCGTGCAGAACACTGTATTGTGTGGAGCTGTCACCGAAGCCCTCTTCCATTCCAACTGCACCACAGGCGATGAGCGTTCCCCCTGTTACAGTTGCAGTGCCGTTGTAGTCAAGTGCACCGTTGCCACCGTTAGTAGGTCCGCAAACGTAAACTGTACCGCCTGCCATTGTGAAGTTGCCATTTGAGTCAAGTCCGTCGCCGTCAGCGTCAATGGTTACAGTTCCTCCGTTGATGTTAAGTTCAACACCGTCCTGTGACGAGAATTGGTCAGCACCCATTCTGTCTGTTGATCCAGTATCGCTTCCGCCTGCACAGTTTATTCCGTCATCGCTTGCTACCACTGATATTGTGCCACCGTCTATTGTTACGATAGAACCCTCGATACCCTCATAGCTTTTTGTGATGTCTACAGTGCCGTCGGATATGGTCAGATTTCCGTCAGCGTGCATTCCGTTGTCACCCGACGCCGCAGAAATGTTTCCCCCTGTTATAACAATGTTTCCGTTGCTGTGTACTGAATCGTCTGCCGAATCTATCTTGAACTCGCCGCCGCTTATGTTTACCTCGTTGCCTGCCTTTAAAGCCTTTGCAGATGTTGAAGTGTTGTCCGTTGTATCTGTGCTGTCAGTGGTCCTGTTAGCAGCAGTTTCTATGGTAAGCCCTGTGTCGTCAGACGTAGGCATTGCAGGCGGTTTGCCTCCCGTGCCGTTTCCGTTATCGTCAGGTCTGCCCATTCCGTTCGGACCACCACCACCGTTGCCCATGTTGTTCTGCCAATCGCTGTTTGGTGTGCCGTCAGACTTCATAGAAGCGTTTGCACTTCCACCGCCTGTGGTGATGTCAAAGCTTCCGCCCTCGATAGAAAGCACAGTTTCCGCCTCGAATGCGTCATTGTTTGCGACTACTGTGAAGCTTCCACCTGTCACGCTTATAAAGCCTTTGTCAGAAGCCTCTGTGTTAGTGGATTTTATGCCGTTCGTGCCTGCGGAAATGTTGAATGTTCCGCCAGATATCTTAACGCTGTCCTTGCCCTCCATGGCGGTTGAAGCCGAGGTCACATTGATATTGCCGTCAGTGATAACAAGATCGTCCTTTGAAACTATGCCGTGCTTGTAGTTTGCATTCACAGTAAGTGTACCGCTGCCGTTTATAGTAAGGTCGGCTTTGGAGAAAATAGCACCGTCTGTGTTGCTGTCATCTTCTCCTAAAGAGTAGCTTGCACTGTCCGTCAAAACGTTCTCTGTGCCGTCCTCCAGCACGATATAAACTTTTTTAGCTTTGCTCACAAGCAGGGGAGCGTTGTCCGCACAAGTTATGTCAACTCCATTGAAAATAAGCTTTATTTCAGCCGTCTTGTCCGCTGAAACGATTATCCTGCCGTTGGTCGCCGTGCCTGAAAGAATGTAAGTGCCTGCCTGCGAAATGGTAACAGTTTCCCCTTCTGAGGTCGCACCCTCACCGTCTACGGTGTCACCTGGCATCTTCTTCGACTCGGCCACAACGAGACCGGCCTTGATGCGCTTCTGCGCGTCATCCCAGATTGCCGCCGCTGCGGTTGCTGGGTACGCGGAGATGATTGGCTTGCCGCCGCCGTCCGTGACAGTCCAGAAGCCGCAGCAGTGCTTCAGCTCACCGATAAGGTTCTTGCGGTAGAGAGCTTCGAGCTGGTTGTCGGCACATATGTCGCGCAGCCGCATGGTAACGGCATCGTCGTCGGCAGTGAAGCCGTTGAACACCGAGCGATCTGCCAGGGCGTGCACCGCCTTCTTGGGCCAGTCAACGCGCGGGTTGATCTTCTTGGCGAGGGCTTTCGGCATGGCGATGCCTAGGTCTTTGACGCCGACGTGTCCGAGGTAGTAGTCCTCCCGCAACATGTTGCGGGATCGGTGGGTGCGCCACGTGTCCATAAGCTCGCGCACGAGCGCCTTGTCCTCGTGTCGCAGGCCTTCCGCCGCCGCGACCTGTCCGGCCAGTTCCATGTTCACTGCTGCCATCAGAAGCTTGCCTCCTGTTTACGTCTCGGGTCTCTCTTGGTTGTCCTCGCCGCCCATAGGGCCAGCGATGCGCTCTCGATCGGCGCTGACGAAGAGTCGGGGCCGTCGCCGAAGCCCCAGCCGTCGCGCCCGATGTCGCGCTTGATCGACTTCGTTGCGGAATCGTCCAACGCGGGCGATTCGATGTGGCTCGTCGTCCCGGCGTTGACCTCGTCGGCCAGCATCGTCGCGGCGGCCTGCACGATCGCGGTGCTGCCCATGACGATCGCCGACTTCGGCATCCTGCCGTCCAGAAGTCGCTGCTTCAGCGCGTCCGCTCCGCTCTTTCCGTCGATGCAGACGCACGCGATCTCCTCGCGGTTGCGCAGCAGCATGTCGGATATGCCGACAGTGCCGCCCTCAGCGCCCATGAGGTCGTAAAGCTCGACGTAGGAGCCGGCACCGCGCTCTGCCTTCGCCCAGGACACGGCAACGCGCGACCCGTCGGGCGAGAACTTCACGCCGAACGCGAGCTTGCCTTCCTGCATCGGCCCCGCCGCCTCGCACGCCTTCCACTTGGCGCTCGAAAGCGCGTATGAGTCGGCTCCTCCGATTGGGCTCCACCAGCCAAGGCGCTCACGCGCGAAGACGTCGGGCTGCATCTGCTCGGACTCGCCGCGTACGGCCTCTATGTCGAGGATTGTGCCGAGAGACGGGTTGTACTCGATCCATCCCATCTCAGACCTGCCGTTGTGAACGTCCTTGTGGAGGTCGCGGAACACCGTGCCAACGTTGTCGGGGCATGGCGGCGTGCCCAGGTAGATCGTCTGCGGGTTGTGCTTCGACCCTGCCGAGATGGCGGGCAGAGAAGCCGCCTGCTGCTTGGCCGTAAGCTCCTGTGCTTCGTCGTAAATGAGCACGTCGTAGGTCTTGCCTCGCGCCAGCGAGTCGGTGCGCGTGGTGAAGCGGATAAGGCCGCCGTTCTTGAGCTTGATGGCCTGCTGGCCGTTGGTCTTGCGCACGGCGAGCAGCAGGGCGTTAAGCTCAGGCTCGTCCTCGTCCTCGAATGGCCTTGAAAGCTCCTGGAACATCTGGTCTGAGGTGTCGCCGTGCTGGCATGTGTACAGAATCTTCTCGCCGTTGAGGGCGCCGTGGAAGCAGCGGGCGCGAACGTCCCAGCTCTTGCCGTTCTGTCGCGGGATGGATATGCCGATCGAGCGCAGCAGATACTTGTCGCGTCCATCGCGGGCGAGCATGGCGTCGAGCAGGTGCGGCTGCCACGGCAGCGGGTCGCCGAAGTACGCGGATGCCAGTTCTGCCGCCATGGGGCCGTCCCCGTCGAGCCTTTCCGGGATGTTCGCCTCGTATGTCGGGGTCTGCCTCGCCTGCATCACGCGCCTGCCGCCTTGGCACGCTCCTCGCGGTCATCGAACATGAGCGTGAGCAGCTTGCCGTGGGCACTCGCGGGTCGCGCCTGCTGCACCGTGACGTTGCGGGCCGACTTGGACAGGCCGAGCTGGTCCGACAGCGCCCTGATCTCGGTGCTGGCCTCCTTCAGCACGGTCAGCGCCGGATTCTTGCGCATCATCTTGAGCCGCTTGCCGCCCTTGCCCCTGATCGGCTTGTATGCGGTGGCGTCGAGTATTTCGATCTCGTTGCCCTCGAGGGCCATGGCCTCGCGTGCCTGGTTCGCCACGGCGTGCCAGTAGCAGAGCAGCGCCAGCGTCGGCGCATCCTCCTGCGCGAACGTGCGCCTCGCGGTCAGCTGCTCCCAGATGGCGGCTTGCACGGGGTCGCTAGCCACTTCCGGCGGCATCTCGATGTTCTCGGCCATGATTCCCTCCTTCTTCGCGGGGAATCGTAATGGCGGCGTGAGATAGCGAAATCGTTCGGAACGGGCGGGGGGAAATCGGCCCTAGGCGGCCGGAGTAGCCTTCCGACCCGGGGGAGGGGCGACCGCCCCGCCTCTTTTCGGCGACTTCGGCGCTTGGGGCCAAAAGAAAGGGCGCGACCGCCGAAACGACCGCGCCCCTATTGGTGCATTGCTATGTTTTCCCTCAGAACAGCCGCGTGCGGCGTATCTGGTACTGCTTGGCGTCGCCCGGCATCCTGTTGCCGCGCCGCTGGTTGCAAATCCTGTGGGCTGCATCCACGTTGGAGTAGTCCAGCGGGCTGCCTCCCCTCGACACGGGCAGCAGCTCGTCCACCTCGAAGCTCCACGGGTCGCCGCTCGGCAGGCTGTAGTCTATCGGCTGGCCGCATATGTGGCACGGCCTTCCCTCTGCCCTCAGCCTCGCTCTCAGCTTGCGCCTTGCGTTGCCGTTGCGGTTGCGCGGGTTGCCGCTCATGCCAGCATCGCCGCTATCCCGCCGATGCACCACACGATGCCGTAGCACACGAGCAGCACCAGGAAGAGCATCACGAGCATGGACACGACAGCACCGGCTGCATCCATTAACTTCTTGTATCCCATGTCATCCTCCAATGATCATGCGGGCCAGCGATACCGCCGCCCACAGCGTCAATCCGTCTATTAGCAGGGATGCCGCTATTATGAGCAGGCATCCCCGGTTGCATCCCGGGCGGCTCATTCGTCCCACCTTATCGTTCCGTCGTCGTATTCGGCATGCAGCCACGCCGCGTACTCCTCGAAGGACGCGAACTCGCCGACGCGGCGCGAGTGCTTCGCGCACCTCGTGTGCGGGTCGACCTCGTCCACGACTATGAGCAGCGGCCACGTCATCATGCGCACACCCATGCGCATGGCGGCCTCGGGCGAACCGAAGTAGCGTTCCCAGTTTGTCAATCTGCCACCTCCTACCCGCAGGCGAACAGGGCAAGCAGGATCAGACCTGCCGCGAGCATCCGAACAACCCAGACCTCAAGCGCCAGGATTCCGAGCAGCAGCGCCACACCGGAGGCGGCTAGCCATCGCATCGTTCGCACGTGTCCTCCTGCATGTCCTTGTAATGCTCGACAATCCAGTCACGCGCCCAGCAGGCGGCCTCCCATGCCGGAAGCGGTCTCTTGCCCGCCTCTTCGTCGAACGCCTCCTCGAACTCGAACTCGCAGATGCCGTAGTCGCAGCAGCCTTCCAGCAGATGCGAGCAGTCCCCGCAGGTTTTCGGCTCCTCCTGGTTCCACGGCGCGTTCGGGTCTCCATCGAAGCAGCCGGGCGGCAGGTTCCACCCGCTGCCCGGCTCGTGGTAGGCCATGCTCACGAGGCATCACCACGGCACGGTAGGTCGTACCCGATGAGCTCAAGGTCGTAGGCCACAGCTGCGGCGCGCTCGACCTTGCAGCCCCGTGCGTTCTCCCAGCCATCGCATAGGTACACAGCGTCGCACTCGGCCATCTTGCCAAGGCTTTGGCTCAGGTAGTACAGCGGCACGTTCACCACCTTGGGCGGCACCGCGAGGCCGTCCTTGAAGTACGTGTCCACGACCTCGTATCCGCGCCGCTCAAGCTCTGCGACCGCCTTCGCGCGGGCCTCAAGTATCTGCTCCTCGCCAAGCCCGTTCATGGGCTGGACGATCATCGCCTTCTTCATTTCTGCTCCTCTCGCACGTTGCTATAGTCGATTTCGTCGCGGCACTTTTCGCAGACCTCGCCGACACACTTCTTGTTGTCCTTCCAAAATTCGCGCGGGTGGCACGTGAAAAACGGGTTGCAGTGCGTTTTGCCGCACCTCGCGCACGTCCATTTATACGGGTCGCGGCTCATGCGATCTCACCCGCCTCGGCCATGGCGATCCTCTCGCCGATCCACCGCATCACGGGGACGGCCATGCTGTTGCCGATCGCCTTGTAGCGCGGGCCGTCCGGGCACTCGTCTGCGGACTTGCCGCGATAGGGTATCCTCGTCCAATCATCGGGGAAGCCTTGCAGCCGCTCGCACTCGCGCGGCGTGAGCCTTCGCACAACCATGCCTCCTCCTTCCTCGCTGAAAAGCGTCTGAGTGTTGCTGGTGGAGAGGGTGAGCGACACTTCGTCGCTCACCAGCGCTCCTTTGCCCCCCGCCCGCGCATCCGCAGCGGACGAGCAGCGTGCAGGCGCCCACAGGCACACCGACGGCGCGTCGCCGCCCACCTTGAGCGTGCCCACCATGTCGTATCCGATCGCCGTGTTCGCGTTGAGGTCGGCCATCGTTATCGGCTCGTCGATGGGGTACACGGCGGGGTTGTGCCAATCGGCGGTGAGCGTGGGGGACTGCTCCGGTTCCGCGCCTACTCCTCCCGCGCCTGCCCCTTGGTGGTACTTGAAGCCTGCGCTGCGAGGGCTTCTTCCAGCCTCTTCGGCAAGGCTCGCCCTCTTTTCCGCGCTCGATTCAAGATCCCCTCGCATGCTCTCCGGCTCAATGAGTACGCCGACGGGGGGGGCAGGTTCCAAGATGTCCGACAAGAAAGAGACGGCGGCGTCTTTGGGCCACTCCGAAGAACTGCGCATCGAGTACGCGCCACGCCAGGCCGTACCCGAGCTTGTCCATTTCGGACAGGAGCTGTCGGAAAGCCTCCCCATTCTCGCTTGAGAGCGCTCCCGGGACGTTT
>CABSUD010000046.1:0-7969 GCA_902480795.1 uncultured Collinsella sp.
CGCGTGACTGGCCGAGTGCCCACATGGTCTTGGCCACGAGCGTCTCGGTGGTCATGTCGTCGCCGCGCAGAATACCCGGATGATCGGCGTATGCACGGCCGACCTCATAAACGCCCAGATCGAGGCCCTCTTCGGGGACCTGCGTGGTCATAACGACGGTTCGACCCGAATCGACCCAGCGGAAAATTGCCTCTTGGAACGAATCGCCGGACTCGCCAAACTCGGGGATACCGCCAATGCCAAAGGTCTCCAGAATCACGGCGTCGTAGCTATCGGCAAGGGCGTCAAGGATACCCGGGTCTACGCCGGGCGTCAGCTTAAGGACAAACACGCGCGGGTCGATGCTGTCGTAGAAACGCACCGGGTTTTCGCCCTGATGCGTGCCGTGGAGCCCGTTGCGCACGATGCGGTCGTTGCGGATGTAGGCAATGGGCGGATAGTTGACGCTAATGAACGCGTTAAAGCTCATGGTGCGCTGCTTGCGGGCGCGCGTACCGGCAATGGCGACGCCGCCAAACACGATAGAGACGTCGTGCGAATGCTCATCGAGCGCATAGAGCAGGCTCTGGTACAGGTTGAGTTTGGCATCAGTAAAAGGGTTGCCCATGGGCTTTTGCGAGCCGGTGAGTACGATGGGCTTGGGGCTGTCTTGAATCAGGTAGGAAAGCGCCGCCGCGGTGTAGCTCATGGTGTCGGTGCCGTGTAGAATCACGAAGCCGCCGTGGTCGGCATAGCCCTCGACGATGACATCGCGGATGCGCATCCAGTCGCTTGGGCGCATATTGGTGCTGTCGATGTTCATGGGCTGTACCACGTCGAGCTCGCAGAGGCCCGAGATCTCGGGGACGCTCTGGGCGAGTTCCTCACCGGTCAGGGCGGGGGAGAGGCCGTTGCCGTCCTCGGTCGATGCGATGGTGCCGCCCGTGGCGATGAGAAGGATGCGCTTCATGCTGGTATTCCTATCGTATTTGCCGCCGCAGAGGCGGAGTCGTTCGGCAGTATTGTGGCACAGGGCGACGAATGTTCAAACGTATTACATCATCTGTAACGTTTGGTAACACTCAAATTGCCGTCAAATAGGGGCCCTGGTCGTGCGTTTGCCGTGCGCTGATGGCTGCGAGGGACGAGAAACCCCATATAACGTGTACACTATGGAGGTTATTTTCGTTCATTCACGCGGGTGGGCACTGGCTCCCCGCCAACAAGAGGGGGAACCATGGATCAAAAGGCTTCCGCAAAGGTCCTCGTACTCGACTTTGGTGCGCAGTACGGTCAGCTCATTGCCCGTCGCGTCCGCGACCTCAACGTGTATTCCGAGATTGTCCCCTGTGACATCTCGGCCGACGAGATTCGCGAGATGAACGCCTCTGCGCTCATCCTTTCCGGCGGCCCGGCTTCTGTGTATGCCGAGGACGCTCCGTCCATCGATCCTGCCATCTTTGACCTGGGCCTTCCCGTCCTGGGCTTTTGCTACGGCCATCAGATCACGGCCGTGACGCTCGGCGGCAAGGTCGGCCACTCCGAGGTGGGCGAGTACGGCCGCGCCACCATCACGCGCACGGCCGGCGCCAAGCTCTTTAACTCCACGCCCATGGAGCAGACCGTGTGGATGAGCCACCGCGACGCCGTGTCCGAGGTGCCCGAGGGCTTTACCGTTACCGCCAGCACCGACGTGTGCCCGGTTGCCGCCATGGAGTGCGTCGAGCGCAAGATCTTCACCACGCAGTTCCACCCCGAGGTCAAGCACTCCGAGTACGGTCAGCAGCTGCTGAGCAACTTCCTGTTTGAGATCTGCGGCCTGGAGCCCAACTGGAGCATGGACAACCTGGTCGAGACCATGACGGCCGAGTTCCGCGAGAAGGTCGGCGACGACCGCGTGATTCTGGCCCTGTCCGGTGGCGTCGACTCTTCCGTCGTGGCTGCACTGGGCGCCCGTGCCGTGGGCAAGCAGATGACCTGCGTGTTCATCAACCACGGCCTGCTGCGCAAGGGCGAGCCCGAGCAGGTGGAGGAGGTCTTCACCAAGCAGTTTGACGTCGACTTTATCCATGTCCACGCCGAGGACCGTTATGCCGAGCTTCTGGCCGGCGTGACCGAGCCCGAGGAGAAGCGCCGCATCATCGGTACGCAGTTCTGGAAAGAGTTCTTCGCCGTGGCGCAGCAGCTTGAGACCGACGGCAAGCCGGTCAAGTACCTGGCTCAGGGCACCATCTACCCCGACATCATCGAGTCCGGCGCTCGCAAGACGGGCGGCAAGACGGCCACTATCAAGAGCCATCACAACCTGATCCCGTTCCCCGAGGGCGTACACTTCGACCTCATTGAGCCGCTCGATCACTTCTTTAAGGACGAGGTCCGCGCGCTTGGTCTGGCGCTGGGCCTGCCGGGTCACATCGTGTTCCGTCAGCCCTTCCCGGGCCCGGGTCTTGCCATCCGTATCATCGGCGCGGTCGACAAGGAGAAGCTCGAGATCCTCAAGAACGCCGACGCTATCGTGCGCGAGGAGCTCGACGCCTACAACCAGCGTCTGTTTGAGCAGACCGGCGAGCGCAACTCCGAGCACAGCTGCTGGCAGTATTTCGCGGTCCTGCCTGACATCAAGTCCGTTGGCGTTATGGGCGACGAGCGCACCTACCAGCGCCCGATCATCCTGCGTGCCGTCGAGTCCAGCGATGCCATGACCGCCGACTGGGCCAAACTGCCTTACGACGTCCTGGCCCGCATCTCCGGCCGCATCGTTGCCGAGGTCCCCGGCGCCAACCGCGTGTGCTACGACATCACGTCCAAGCCGCCCGCGACGATTGAGTGGGAGTAGGCCGATAGGGTTCTGACCTGCGATTTTGAGTGCCGCACTGTGCCGCTGAGTTTCGTTTCGTACGAGAGTCATGACAAAGCCACCAGCGACGGAGATGAGTAAAAGCGATTAAAGAGCCTCCGTTCCCTGCGTTGGGACGGAGGCTCTTTCTTTGCCGTTTTACTCCCTTGTCTCCGTTCGGGGATTATTTCTTGCTCATTTAGGGCTATTCGCGCTGAAAGATTTTGACTAGCTTGGTGTCCTTTATTTCGTAGACAATGTCTGCGACGTTCTCGACCAGCCTCTTATCGTGGGAGACGAACACTATCGTTCCGGCATAGGCGCTCATCATCTGCTCGAGGGCTTCGGCGCTCTTGATGTCCAGGTAATTTCCAGGCTCGTCCATGAGCAAGATGTTGTATCTGCCCAGCAGCATCTTCGCGAGTAGCAGCTTGATGACTTCGCCTCCCGAGAGAACGCCAACGTCCTTTGTCAGGTCGCGCGGTCCGATTCCCATAGAGGCGAGGATGCCTCGAATTTCGGTCATGCTGTACTCGCAACCATCCTGCATGAACGAGATCGCAGACTGACGGGCGTCGAACTTGTAGCCTGTTTGCTCGAAGTAACCGATCTCTGCCTTGGGAGAGATGTTGATACCGTCGGCGCGTCGAGCGATTGCCTTCAGCAGGCTGGTCTTTCCTGTACCGTTGCCACCGGTGATGGCCACTTTGGCACCGAGCGGTATCTCGAATTTCGCGTGGTCATAGAGCATGCAGTTGCCGAAGCTCAAGCTGAAATCGTCTGCCGAGATGGGAAATTTACTATGCAGTTCCAGGGCCTTGCTCTGGCGGAACCGCACGGCGCGAATGCTATCTGGGGCCTCAATCCCTTCGAGCGCTTCGAGGCGCTTCTCCATGTCCTTAGCCGCCTGGTACATCCTCTTCTGTTTGGTGCCGGTTGCTTTCTGATGCCCCAATCGACCTGCATACTCGTTGCTTTTTTTCGCAGCCTTCCGCTTGGCGTCGACCTGCCGTGCTTTTTTCCGTTGTTTTTCGATGGCGGCTTCGAGGCGATCGCGCTCGCGCATCGCCTCTTCGTATCGAGTCGCCTGAGCTTTGCGCTCTTCTTCTTTCTGTCGCAGATAGTCGGAGTAGTCACCCCAGAATTCGGAAATACCGCCGTCTTTGAGCTCCCAGATCTTGTCTACCACCTGGTCGAGAAAATGACGGTCATGGCTCACGATGAGCAGAGCCCCATCAAATGCCTTGAGTTGTCCGACGAGAAGGCGGATGCCGTCTTGGTCGAGGTGGCTCGTAGGCTCGTCGGCGAAGATCGCGCTTGCATGCTGGGAGAGTGCAGAGGCAATCTTGGCGCGTGTTTCCTCCCCGCCGCTCATCGTCTCCTGCGCCACTCCGGCGACGTTGAGACGGGAGAGCATCTCACCACTGTCCTGAGCCGCATCAAGGTCGAGTTCATCGAGTTGGCCGATGAGGGCAATGCTGCCGAAGCGCCTGACGTCGGCGTCCGCAATGGTAAGATTGCCGCTCAGAATTTTAAGCAGGCTGGTTTTGCCTGCGCCATTGTCTCCCACCAAGCCGATGCGATCGTAGGAGTAGATTTCCAACTCTTCGATATCCAGGATATCGCGGCCGGCATATTCCAAAAAGATGTCTTTAGCTTTGACTATGAGTTCCATAGGTTGAACCGCCTTTTGTGTATTAGCGTTTTACTGGAAGCGCAGCCATGCCAAAAAAGATTGCTCACGTCGATTTTTCGCCTTTGCCCAATTGCCGGCGCGAGCGTTTTGACCTTGCGCAAGCCGGCAAATCCGAAAATGATAGTTGGCGACGAATAAGGAGCGCGATGCGGAATGTCGGTGCAATACCTCGTCGTCGCAAGGGCTTGAAGGCTGACGCGTGAACCGATGGCTGCCGCCTCTTTTTTTCGAATACTTGGGCTATTGAATCTGCCCGGTATCTCTTTTCCCCGCGTTTCGGACGCTCGGAGCAAGCAGCATAGCCATCGCAAGCAGTACCATGGTCGCTCCAGAGCCGACGAACCATAACGGAGCTCCAAGCAGATCCGCAAAAACGGAGGGGGCTGCGAGGCCCATGGGCATGGCCCACGCCATGATGGTTCCGTAGAGGCCGAAAACGCGGCCTAGGTACTCAGGAGGTATCTGCTCCTGCATAAGGGCAGTCTGGGTTCCCGCGTACAACGGGGAGCATGCGCCCATAAGAAAGCTCACCGGCAGGAAAGCAGCGAACAATGACGGGCCGAGCGATCCGGATACGATTGCGGCAATGCCGAAGCCGGCAATCGCGGCGACCATGGTGAACGACCTATTGCGGAACCCTCCCGTAACCGCCAAGATGCCGGACCCAGCCAGCATGCCTGCAGAAAAAAGGATTTCCACCAAAGCAGCATCCCCCGTGCTACCGCCAAAATGCCCCAAGGTCATTATTGGGAACAATGCCGCGAGCGGAGAGAACGCGAAAGCGAAGACGAACCCGCACCAAAGAAGGGCGAACAGCCCCCTGTACTCCCTAATCAGCTTGTAGCCGTCCGAAATCTCAGAGAAGAGCTCTCGAACCTTATTGGAAAAGGACAAGCTGCGGTCGGCTTCATCGAGGCCCCCTGCGTCTATCTGTGCGGCGAGGACGGCTAAAGAAGCGAAAAGCGCTCCCAGCACGTCGAGGACAATCATAGCGGTAATGCCCGCCACGGGATAAATCACTGCTGCAAGCGCGGCGCCAAGAATGTATCCGCCGGACTGAATCGCCTGAGTCACCCCCGATAGGCGAACGAGATGCTCTGGCGGGGCGAGATGGGGCGTGAGAGATTGGGAGGCTGGCGTGTAGAACGAAGTACCAACTGCACGGAGAAACAGGGCGATGAGAATTAGCCATGCAGGTAAGCTGCCGGCCAACGAGGCAATCGCCAAGGCGGCACCCACCGCGGCAATGAAGAGGTCGGCGCCGATGAGGACACGTTTCAAAGGCAGTCTGTCGACAACGGCGCCCGCAAGGATTCCGAACAAAGCAATCGGCAGAAAGCCTGCCAGCGATGCTAAGGAGAGGAGAGAAGACGACCCTGTCGTGAGGGCGAGATGCCAAATAAGACCCATTTGGAGAATCGAACTCGTCAATGTCGAAACGAGCTCCCCGCCCCATACGAAACAAAGCTTGAATTGCCATGAATGGCACAGCAGAACAGACCTGCCCCGAGAGGTTTCAAATATCATGGTTATGTCCAATCGTGAAATGGCGTGCAGAAAAACAGCGCGACGCCACAACAGCGCCGCTTTCTAGGCGCTCATCCACGTGCGGAAAAGACCAACCACGACACCCCTCCTTTGTTAATTCGGTCTGGCAAACCATGTAATATTAACGAGGCTTGAGTTTGCCTGTCAAGAATCGAGCATCGGTAAGGGCAATCCTCTCTGGCCATTCGATTCCTTTTGTATCTTTGGTTGCATAGGTGACCCGCCAGGGCTATTACGCGTGGAAGAGGCGCCTGCCGAGCTGGCCGATGAGGCGCTGAAGATGGCCCTGGTCAGGCGAAACGATCCCAAGGGATGCGTACATCATTCGGATAGTAAGAATGTTGCCAGCAGGTTTTGCGGCAACCGCAAAGGAGCCGTATCCTGCAGCTGGAATCACGTTGCAGCATCCTGACCCGCATTCCGATTGGCGGACGGCCCGCTTCGGCATCCTGACCAGCACAGCGATCGAGCCTTGTCATTCCTTGGATATGCCGGTTGCTCGGGGCGGTCCCGACGGAGGCCCTCGCCTCCCCGGTCCGTGACCCAAGAAGGGCAAGCATGCTGATCTGCATGGCTGGTTCCTCCTTTATGTAGACGACCATGCAAAGAAGGGACAACCGAGGAGGCAGGTTACTGATGCGGGCTCCCGCACGCCCATGACTACCCGACGGGCTGTTTTTCATCTCCGATGCCCGCATTGCAGCATGAACGAATGTGCCTCGACATCTCTGCTGGCATGGTACGACTGGGATCGCACCTCGACGCATCCTTGCGCATACTGCCTTCCAAGTTTCGAAACCGGGAAGGAAAGTGTATGTGAGCGACGATATCGGCGCCGATTCGACGCTCGAGAGGGAGATTGCGCCGATTCTATCCATCGGGGATGCATTCCCGAAGATTCTCATCACTCGCACGAGGCATGAGCCCCATACCCGGGAGGGCGTGCTCGTGCTGAATTTCGCGAGGTGGCTGCTTGGCGGGTAGGGTTCTGAACGTCGCATTGGGATATCGCGCGACAGGGCACGCAGGGCTGTTTGTGCCCGCACGGGAAACGCCGTCGCCATGCGGGCGGCCTGTCGTGTCCGATTAGCCTTTTGCTAAACAGGCTTACGCCAACTCATGGGCAAGCCACCTGAGACTATTCACTTTGCTTATCGTTGACAAAGACCTGTGGCCTGCGGTTTTGTGAACGGCTCGTAAGCCACCCGCGTCGACTCACTTACTGTTGAAGCTGGTGGTTTGCAGGCTCAAAGGCGGTTGAGTTTCAAAACGGGCGTTTTTCGGCGATATCGAGCCTCCAAAGGCGGCTCTCCGTGCCCCTTGGGACAAAAATAAAAACTCAATACTCTGAGTTTGAAAATGGTTTTTGAAGTTGTCCCAGCTTTTGTCCCCGAAGCCGATGAAACGCGACGTCGCGTCATTCAGCGGCACTCACTTCGAGATGCCGCCGAAAACTGGGTGCAACTGGAATGACGGGACGGCGGAACCGACGCCATCGAGTGGAGTAATTCCAAGCTGATTCGTTACTGACCGCAAAATCACAATCAATATGATGAAGCCCCCGAAAGTGCGAAACTTCCGGGAGTTTCATCATGTTTTCCGCCTTCTAGGCTCGAACCAGATAACACCCCTCAAGGTGTCGGACTCCTCGTCGCTGCTTACCTCTTTACGTACGGTGTCAGGTTTCCATTGGTTCCGTGTTTTTCGTAGGCATTATGACGTTTGCGAACGCCACTACCTTTGCCATGTTGGGGCCGGACAAGGCCAAGCCGCGTCAGGAAAGCTAAGAACCATCGTGGCTTGACATAGCGGCATCCGCAGAATGATTACGATCCTGTGCAAACGTAGAATGTCCTTCTTCCGTTTTTGCGGAGGAAGGACATTTTCATACCGTTTTCAATATCGTGGAT
>CABSUD010000047.1:0-7729 GCA_902480795.1 uncultured Collinsella sp.
AACTCGCGTATCGCACGGACGCGGGTTATTAATGGGTTGTAGGCCTTTTACAGAAAGGATTCCAGCAATGTCTAAGCCTCTTGGCAAGCCCGATCGTATCGTCGTCGCCCTTGGCGGCAACGCCCTCGGCAACAACCCCGTTGAGCAGATCGAGGCCGTGAGCAACACCGCTCACGCTCTTCTCGGCCTGATCGAGCAGGGCAACGAGATCATCATCACCCACGGCAACGGCCCGCAGGTCGGCATGATCCAGAACGCCTTCGCCGCCGCCCACGACGCCATCGGCACTCCCGAGATGCCGCTGCCCGAGTGCGGCGCCATGTCCCAGGGCTACATCGGCTATCACCTGCAGCAGGGCATTGGCCGCGAGATGCACAAGCGCTATAAGCGCTGGCACGCCGCAACCGTCGTCACCCAGATCGAGTGCGACCCGGACGATCCCGCGTTCAAGAACCCGACCAAGCCGATCGGCCCCTTCTACACCGAGGAGCAGGCCAAGGAGTTCATGGCCGAGGACCCCTCCAAGGTCTTCGTCGAGGATTCCGGCCGCGGCTGGCGTCGCGTCGTCGCTTCCCCCGATCCCAAGAAGATCGTCGAGGCTGACTCCATCCTCAACCTGCTCGACAACGAGTTCATCGTCATCGCCTGCGGTGGCGGCGGCATCCCCGTCGTCCGCGACTACGAGAACAAGGGCTGCTACAAGGGCGTTCCCGCCGTCATCGACAAGGACCTGGGCGGCGAGCTGCTGGCCGAGGACTGCGACGCCGACGTCCTGTTCCTGCTGACCGCCGTTGAGCATGTCGCCATCAACTTTGGCAAGCCCAACCAGGAGGAGCTCGAGGACCTCACCGCCGACGAGGCCGAGCGCCTGGCCGACGAGGGTCAGTTCGGCAAGGGTTCCATGGAGCCCAAGGTTCGCGCTGCCATCAAGTTCGCCCGTTCCCGCAAGGGCCGCACCTGCATCATCGGCGCCCTGGACAAGGCCGCCGAGACCATGGCCGGCCTCTCCGGTACCCGCATTCACGAGTAGTCTCTACTCTGTTGCCTCTCTCGTGGGCGCCAGGCAAAGCGCCCGCAAACTAGCCTCTCTTCATGAGCCCCGCAGTCCGCTCCGACTGCGGGGCTTTTGTTTCAACCCGGCACTTAGGGACGTTCCTTTCCTGCCGGCAGCCTAGGGCTGGCCATTGGGGACAGACTTAAATGCGTGGCACCGATCAACTGCGGAAAGCGCATCCCACAATGAGTGTCCAAAGCGGGGCACAGTTTCCCAGGTACTCATTTAAGTCTGTCCCCAATGAGTGCCCAATGACTAGTAGTAGGCCCACATGGCTTCGACTTCGTTGAGGACCTCTACGACGCCCCAGCGGCGGGCACTGCGGCTGGCCGAGTTGGGGTCGTAGACGCCAATCTGGTTGGCATCGTCGATGCCGTAGAGCACGATGTAGTGGCCTACGTTGGTAAACGTACCGGGGCGCACTGCGGCGATGACGGGCGCACCCGAGCGAAGTGCTTGGGTAATCGATTCGCGATCGTTATAGAGCTGTGTTCCGTTGAGCCCCAGCTGCCACGCACCGCCTGTCATAAACGACCACTCGGTGGCACCAGTGGGGGCGTAGTTGCCGGCTTCGGCCAGTGCGCATATATCGACCGGTGTCTTATCGGTGTGGCCGGTCTTAAAGATATAGACCATGGTGAGGCAGGTAGGACCGCAAGCGTTTTCGCGAATAGTGCCACCGGCATAGGGCAGCTCCGACCATGCGGGGTCAATTTGGTAGATGTGGGGCATGGTGCCGGCGCTCCACTGCGAACGCGGGGTCGAAAAAGCAAATGAGTAACCGGGCGCGACGGGAGCTTTAAGCAGCTTGTCCTCGGCAGTGGGCTCAAGACCGGCTGATCCGTGCGAGATACAGGATCCCAAAAACACAAAGACGAGGCAGGCGGCGATGGAGCAAAGCGCAAGGCGTAGGCGGCGGGCCGGAAGCGCGTGGCTTGTGGTGTGCGACGCAGGGTGAGGGGCGGAATTGCCGCGATCGCGTTGAGGTCGCGAAAAGGAGCGCTTGACGTAGTAGTCGGTCTTATGTCGATCGTAGCGGCGTGGCTGCGATGTGTCGGTCTGGCGTTGGCGTGTGCTCGTACTCACGCGGTCTGACTGCTGCACGGTACGGCTTTGTTGCCGCGAAGAAGCCCCGAGCTGCTCTTGGGGGCGCTGCGGGTTGTCGTTGTCGGAGGTGCTTCTGGGCGTTGGCATGGTGCGGCCGGCAAGGCGCACGCTTTGTGGCCGTTGGTCGCCGTCATTGTATCCGTATGCCATTCGAATCACCTTGCCTCATGTGTAACTTGTCTATCCTACATAAAAAGATGCACGACACATGGGTATGTGCGCCAAAAGCCTGACAAATGGTATGAACGTTGCCTCGCCGCGCGCCAGGCGTCATGGCAACAGGTATTCAAAAGCGGACAAGATGAAAGCGTCCAAGACGAATGGCGTCTCCCGCCGTTCGTCCCAAAAACGGTGCCGCTCGTTTTGCAGTTCTGCCTTCGGTCGAGCTACAAGCGGAGCTGCTGCGCCAAGGCCGTATCTTAAAGCCATGGAATAAAAGCGCGCGGCAAAACGGACCGCGCAAGGGGTGACGCCAAGGGCGTCAAATAGGAAAGGAGGGGAACAATGGCGGACAAGAACGCAGAAGTTGCAGTCGAGGATAACGGCGGCATGAAGAAAACGCTCTCGCTCTGGAACTTCTTCACCATCGGCTTCGGTGCCATCATCGGTACCGGTTGGGTTCTGCAGGTCGGCGACTGGATGGTCGTGGGCGGCGGTCCCGTTCCCGCTATGATCGCATTCCTCTTGGGTGCAATCTTCCTCGTGCCCGTCGGAGCTGTTTTCGGTGAGCTCACGGCTGCTATCCCCATCTCGGGCGGCATCGTCGAGTATGTCGATCGTAGCTTTGGCCGTACGCTGAGCTACATCACCGGATGGCTTTTGGCCCTGGGCAACGGTATCCTGTGCCCGTGGGAGGCCATCGCCATTTCGACCCTCGTGTCCGAGATGTTCGGCAGCCTGCCCGGCCTTGAGTGGCTGCGCGCCGTCAAGCTCTACACCATCCTGGGGGCCGACGTCTACCTGTTCCCGACGCTGATCGCGCTCGGCTTTGCAGTCTACGTCATCTTCCTCAACTTCCGCGGCGCCAGCTCGGCCGCCAAGCTCCAGGCCTTCCTGACCAAGGCTCTGCTCTGCGGCATGCTGCTCGCCATGGGCGTCTCGCTGTTCACCGGCTCGCCGGACAACGCCATGCCCGTGTTCTCCCAGGTCACCGGCGCTGGCGGCGGCAAAGCCGCTACCGAGAGCACCAGCCTGTTCGCCGGCATCGTGTCGGTCCTGGTTCTGACCCCGTTCTTCTACGCCGGTTTCGACACCATTCCTCAGCAGGCTGAGGAAGCAGCCGAGGGCCTCAACTGGAACAAGTTCGGCAAGATCATCTCCCTGGCCCTGCTGGCCGCCGGCGGTTTCTACATGGTCTGCATCTACTCGTTCGGCACCATCCTCGACTGGCATGAGTTTGTTAAGAGCCCGGTTCCCGCGCTTGCCTGCCTCAAGGGCATCAACATGCTCCTGTACCTGGCCATGCTCGTCATCGCTACGCTTGGACCCATGGGCCCGATGAACTCCTTCTACGGCGCCACGAGCCGCATCATGCTCGCCATGGGCCGCAAGGGCCAGCTGCCCGAGCAGTTCGCCGAGGTCGACCCCAAGTCCGGCGCTCCCAAGCTCGCCTGCGTCGTTCTGGGCGTCATCACCGTCGTCGGTCCGTTCCTGGGCAAGAACATGCTCATCCCTCTGACCAACGTGTCGGCTCTCGCCTTCATCTTCTCCTGCGGCATGGTTGCCCTCGCATGCCTGCGTATGCGCTTCACCGAGCCCGACCTGCCTCGTCCCTACGAGGTGCCCGGCGGCAAGTTTGGCATCGGCCTCGCTATCGCTGCCTGCGCCATCATCATCGGCCTGCTCGTGATTCCGTTCTCTCCCGCCTCCCTCAACATGGTGGAGTGGAGCATCGTGATCGGCTGGTTGGCTATTGGCCTGGCTCTCATGGCTTTCACCAATTCCCGCAAAAAGTAACGCCGAGCCGGGGCGGATCAGGTGCGCGGGCCCCTCTCTTCCGCGCACCGAACCCGGCGCCACTTGGGTAGCTTTGTGAGGCCTTAACCCAACACGGCCTCGCCCACATATATGGATCCATAAGGAGGAACCATGTCCACTAAGTATGCAATCGTTGGCGGCAAGCTCATCGACGGTACCGGTGCCGAGCCGGTCGAGAACTCCCTCGTTCTCGTCGACGACAACGGCAAGATCGAGTACGCCGGCGCCATGCAGGACCTTCCCGAGGGCGTTGAGGTCATCGACGCCGCCGGCAAGACCGTCCTTCCCGGCCTGATCGACACCCACCTGCACTTCTCGGGCAACTTGACCGACGATGACACCGACTGGGTCATGCAACCGCTCCTCGAGAAGCAGGCCGTCGCCGTCAAGCAGGCCTACGACTGCCTCACCCACGGCCTCACCACCGTCTGCGAGATCGGCCGCTTTGGTATCCAGATCCGTGACTGCATCGACAAGGGCGTCTTCAAGGGCCCGCGCGTTCTGGCCACCGGCCTTGGCTTCTGCCGCGTTGCCGGCCACGGCGACTCTCACCACTGCAGCCAGGAGCTCAACAAGGAATCGCACCCCTGGGGCGATCAGGTCGACGGTCCTTGGGATCTGCGCAAGGCCGTCCGTCGTCGCCTGCGCGAGAACCCCGATGCCATCAAGATCTGGGCTACCGGTGGCGGCATCTGGCGCTGGGACTCCGGCCGCGACCAGCACTACTGCTCCGAGGAGATTCAGGCCGTGGTCGAAGAGGCCAAGATGGTCGGCATCCCCGTGTGGAGCCACTGCTACAACAACCACGCCGCTGCCTACGATTCCGTTCGCTTTGGCTGCGAGCAGCTGATTCACGGCTTTGATATCGATGAGCGCACCATGGACCTCATGGCCGAGCAGGGCACCTTCTTCACCCCGACGATCGCCTTCCTGCCCACCTGGTACGCCACCTATCCGCCCGTCTACGTCCCCGAGCTGCACGACAAGTACGAGGGCACCCTGGTCGAGAAGGAGCTGCAGCGCAACTACGACTGCCTGCGCGAGGCCAAGAAGCGCGGCGTCGTCATGACGATCGGCTCCGACTCCTTCTCCTTCGTCACCCCGTATGGCACCTGCTCCATCGAGGAGATGTACGAGTTCGTCGACAAGATCGGCTTCACCCCGGTCGAGACCATCACCTGTGCAACCCTCAACGGTGCCAAGATGTGCCACATCGAGGACGAGACCGGTTCCATCGAGGCCGGCAAGTGCGCCGACCTGCTGGTCGTCAACGGTGACGTCGCCGCCGACATCCACGTGCTCAACACCGACAACATGGACGTCATCATGAAGGACGGCTGGATTGTCGAGGCCGGCACCTTCGGCGAGGCAAACAAGTACAGCGCCTAAGCTACCGTTCATCGATGGCTTGATGTAAAACACAGTATTTGATTGCATAATGCAATGGAGAGGGTCGCTTGCGGCCCTCTTTATTGCTATGGGTGCGGTAGATAAAAGGGGATGACGGTGGATTTAAACAGGTTGATTCTGGGCAAGAGCTACAACTCTACCAAGGTCTTTCGTACGGCCCAGCATGTGGTCCAGGCCATCCTACTCGGTGTTGTCGTTCCGGCGCTTATCCTGCTGCTTATCTGGGATTTAACCGATAATCCCAATCCCGTTCCGGGCGTTGTCGTTATTGCCGGCCTGGTCATGCTGTGCTTCTTTTTCTCGTATGTCTTTGTGGTCCCCGACGACCTCACATCGAGCGCAACCGACCGTACGCTCGCCATCGCATCAAAAATATTCGCCTACACGTCGCGCGGCCTTACGCCCGAAGCGGCCCTGGGCGCCTCTAAAATCATCCTGTCCGAGACCATCGCCTCTGCCATCTGCTTTACCGATGGCAAACAGGTGTTGGCAAGCTGGGGCGAGGACTCGGCAAAGTGCCCTGCCGGCACCCCGGTCGTGCTCAAGACCACGCTCAGTGTGATTGAGACGGGCGAGCAGAGCGTGTTTTCGCGTGACACCTCCAATGAGACGGGCGGTTATTTTCCCCGCCTGCGCGCCGGCATTGTCGCGCCGCTTACCGTGCGCGGGCATTGCGTGGGCACACTCGAGCTGTACTATCCCCGCTTGAGCAGCATCGATATGCGCCAGACGGCGTTGGCCTCGGGTTTTGCCGATCTCATTTCCACACAGCTCGCCAGCTTTGAGCTCGAGCGCCAGGACGAGCTTACGTCCCGCGTGGAGCTGCGCGCCTTGCAATCGCAGGTCGACCCGCATTTTCTATTCAATACCATTAGCACGATCGTGTCGCTCGTTCGAACCGAGCCCGACAAGGCGCGATCGCTGCTGATCGACTTTTCCAACTACTATCGTCAGACGCTTTCTGACTCCGATACGCTCACCACGCTCAAGCACGAGGTGGAACAGGGCACTCGTTATATCAATCTTATGCAGGCCCGGTATGGCGACGGCCGTCTGCGCGTTTCGGTCGACATCGACTTTGAGGTGCGCGACAGCCTGGTACCGCCGTTTATCTTGCAGCCGCTGCTCGAAAACTGCATCAAGCATGCGCAGCGCGAGACCGAGCCGCTTTCTATTCGTGTTAGGGCTTTTGAGACCGATGACGGCTTGGAGATCATCGTCGAAGATGACGGCATCGGGATGAGCGAAGAAGTCTGCGCGCATCTGTTTGAGCAGCATCGCCGAGAGGAGCCCGAGAGCATTACCGCCGACGGCTCCGTCAAGCGAGGTTGCGGCCTGGCGCTCTTCAACGTGCTTCAGCGTATCCATTTCTTTTACGGAGAAGATTCCGGCATGCGCGTGGAGTCCCAAGAGGGCGTGGGAACGCAGGTTATCGTCGAGCTGAACGGCGAGCCGCATGAGCCGGCGCCGTTGACGGCGTAGCACACGAGTGAATTGAGGAGAGAGGAAGCGCGCATGTCCGAGGGCTGGAACATCCTGGTAGTTGATGACGAGCCTCCCATCAGGGCTGAGCTACGCTATCTATTGGAGAAGGACGCGCGCGTGGGGCATATTGCCGAGGCGGGCAATGTCACCGAGGCCGTGGAGTCGATTCTCTCGAGCAAGCCCGACGTGTTGTTTTTGGACATCACGATGCCCGGCCGCTCGGGAATTGAGCTTGCCGAGACGCTGCAGAACCTAAAGACGCCGCCGGTCGTGGTGTTTGTGACGGCATTTGCCGAGTATGCGGCCGATGCCTATAACCTCGATGCTGTCGATTACGTCGTAAAACCGGTGGAGGATGCCCGCCTGTCAAAGGCACTCGACAAGATCGAGGCAGCCTTGGGTGCCCGTCGTGTTATCCACGCTCCGCACCAGCCTTTGCGTCTGACGGTGGACCGCGGGGGCAAAAAGGTGTTCATTCCCGCCACAGACGTCTGCTACTTTGAGGCGCGCGCCGATTTTTGCAACGCCGTCTGCGCCGAGGGGACATACCTGATCAATGAGTCGATTTCCTCGCTCGAGCGGCGTCTGGCCTCCGAGGGCTTTATCCGCGTCCATCGCAGCTATCTGGTCAATTTGGAAGACGTGCATAATGTCGAGATCGGCTCCACGGGCCTGATGGAGCTCAGGCTCGACCGT
>CABSUD010000048.1:0-7645 GCA_902480795.1 uncultured Collinsella sp.
GACCTTATTATTATCTCGAAAACTGAGTATTTTGCCATACCCAGCTCCCCGATAGGATGTTCCGTCAAGCAATGCACATGCAAACCAAGGGAGCAACCATGGCAGAACAGACCAGCAAGGCCGATCGCGTCAAACTCAATCGCGAGCTCGCGCAGATGCTCAAGGGCGGCGTCATCATGGACGTCACCACGCCCGAGCAGGCGCGCATCGCCGAGGAGGCAGGCGCCTGCGCCGTCATGGCACTCGAGCGCATTCCGGCCGATATCCGTGCCGCGGGCGGCGTCTCGCGCATGAGCGACCCCAAGATGATCAAGGGCATCCAGGAGGCCGTCTCCATCCCTGTTATGGCCAAGTGCCGCATCGGCCACATTGTCGAGGCGCAGGTCCTGCAGGCCATCGAGATTGACTACATCGATGAGTCCGAGGTTCTCTCCCCCGCCGACGATGTCTACCACATCGACAAGAACCAGTTTGACGTCCCGTTTGTCTGCGGTGCCCGCGACCTGGGCGAGGCGCTGCGCCGTGTCGCCGAAGGCGCCACGATGATCCGCACCAAGGGCGAGCCGGGCACGGGCGACGTCGTCCAGGCTGTGCGCCATATGCGCAAGATCCAAAAGCAGATCCGCGACGTTGTTGCCCTGCGTGACGACGAGCTCTTTGAGGCAGCCAAGCAGCTGCAGGTTCCGGTCGAGCTGGTGCGCGATGTCCACGCCACGGGTAAGCTTCCCGTCGTGAACTTTGCCGCCGGCGGCGTAGCGACCCCCGCCGACGCCGCGCTGATGATGCAGCTGGGCGCCGAAGGCGTCTTTGTGGGCTCGGGCATCTTTAAGAGCGGCGACCCCGCCAAGCGCGCAGCCGCCATCGTCAAGGCCGTGGCAAACTTCACCGATGCCAAGCTCATCGCTGAGCTTTCGGAGGACCTGGGCGAGGCCATGGTCGGCATCAACGCCGACGAGATCGAGATCATCATGGAGGAGCGCGGACGCTAGTCCAGCAGAAAGGATCGCACATGAGCGATTATGCAGACCAAACGGTCGCCGTGCTGGCGGTCCAAGGCGATTTTGCCGAGCACGAGGCAAGACTATCCGAGCTTGGCGCACACTGTATTGAGCTGAGGCAGGCGGCCGATTTGAAGCAAGACTTTGACCGTCTGGTACTTCCCGGCGGCGAGTCTACCGTTCAAGGGAAGCTGCTTGATGAGTTGGGCATGCTCGAGGAGCTTCGTGCCCACATTGTTGAAGGCATGCCCGTCCTTGGCACCTGCGCCGGCCTGATTCTACTGGCTCACGACCTTGCCGCCCATGACGATAAGGGCACGCCGCGCCTGGCAACCATGGATGTGCTCGTTGAGCGCAATGCCTACGGCAGGCAGCTCGGCAGTTTTCGAACCAAGGGGCAGGTAGCTGGCATCGACGGTGAAGTGCCGCTGACGTTTATCCGCGCGCCCCGCATCGTCGAAGTGCACGGCGACGCTGAGGGCCTAGCAGAAGTCGACGGCTGTATCGTCGCCGCCCGCCAAGGCAATCAGCTCGGCGTTACCTTTCACCCCGAACTCGACGAAGACACCCGCCTCCACGAACTGTTCCTACAAATGTAGACATCGAAATCAACAAACGAAACGAGAGTGGACAATCTCCCACTTTGAGCTTGAATGCAGGCTCAAACCGGGAGATTGTCCACTCTTGTTCTATGTAGTCGTTGGGGACGTTCTTAAACGACTAGTCAAACAAGAACGTCCCCAACGACTAATCAATGATGAGAGTGGATAATCTCCCACTTTGAGCCCGCAGACGGGCCAAAAACGGGAGATTATCCACTCTCATAGTCATCAAGGCTCGCAAGCTCTTATTCAGCCGCTTCGCGCAGGGCCGACATCGTAGCCGCATATTGCTGCTGCAACGCATGCATGCTCTCGCGGGCGCCGTCAACGCCATCGGCGCCACGCAGCGCTTCGGTCACTACGACCGCCGGCTCGTACAGATTATCGAATCCCAGGTTCTGGCTCACGCCCTTGAGCGTGTGCGCTGCCATAAACGCTTCCTCGACGTCTCCCGCCGCCATGGCAGCCTCCAGCTTGTCCATGCTCTCGTCATCTAAAAACTTGAGGGCAAAGCGGGCAAGCATCTCATCGCCCATCAGGCGGGCGCAAGCGTCATCATAATTGGCGCCGATCTTCTCATACGCCTCACGCATGGAAATCATGGATCAAAACTCCTTTGGTCAAACTAAATCGTAGGAAACGCGACGACATCGGCGGGGCGTGCCAACGTCTCGGCAATTTGGTCTTGCACCTCGAGCAAACAGTCGAGCAGCAACGGGTTAAAGGTGCCGCACTTACCGTCCAGAATCATCTTGATCGCTTCCTCGTGCGGGATAGCGTCCTTGTACACGCGCACGCTCGTCAGTGCATCGTACACGTCGGCCACCGAAACCACCTGTGCGGCAATGGGAATTTCGTCGCCCTTAAGGCCATCGGGATAACCCTTGCCGTCCCAGCGCTCGTGATGCCAACGCGCAATCTGGTACGCATATTCCATAAGCGCATTGCCGGCGTGATGGCTGCCCAGCTCACGCAGCATGTCGGCGCCAATCGTGGTATGCGTCTTCATAATCTCGAACTCCTCGGGCGTAAGGCGCCCAGGTTTGTTGAGAATCGCATCGTCAATCGACATCTTGCCGATATCGTGCAGCGCCGAAGCCAAGGCGATCGTGGAGCGTTCCTCATTGTCGAGGGAGATGATGCCACTACGCTGGACCAGACAGCCAAGCAGCAGCTCGGTCAGCTTCTCGATGTTCGTAACGTGCCTGCCGCTCTCGCCGTTACGAAGCTCCATGACACCGGCCATGATGTCGATGAGCATGCGACTGTTCTTGACGCGCTCGTTGTACTGCTGGGACAGCAGGCTCGTCAGGCGGCGCTGTTTGGCGTATAGGCGGATGGTGTTACTTACACGGCGGCGCACGACACGGGAGTCAAACGGGCGGTTGATATAGTCCGAGGCGCCCAGCTCGTACGCGCGCAGAACCATATCATCGGAATCTTCGCTCGATATCATGATGAAAGGCAGATTGTCGATACCCGATCGGCGCGACAGATCGGCCAGCACCTCAAAGCCGCTTATGCCCGGCATGACAATATCCAGCAGCACGAGCGACAACTCATCGCCATAGCGGTCGACCATGTCGAGCGCCGTACGACCGTTATCGGCCTCGAGGATGCAATACTCGTCCTTGAGCATCTCGTTGAGAATGGCTCGGTTCATCTCGGAGTCATCAACAATAAGCACCAAAGGCTTTTCGCTTTGGAGGGCCTCGATGGAATCGGCATCGGTCACGACCGTACCGGCTTTTGCCTTAGCGCGGCTCAATAACTGGACAGCGCGGCCAACGCCCTCATCGACCGTCTCGCCATGAATACGAACACCACCAACACATGCCGTCAGGCTCACGTACTCATGGCCCGGAATAATCGTGGCACGAACGGCATCGGATACCTGACGCAGGCGACGAGCGAAGTCATCGGAGGAAATATTAGGCATGACGGCCACAAACTTGTCGCAGCCATAGCGCACAAGCTCGTCAGTCGAACGAATTCCGCTGCGTATGGCCGTCGCCACAGCACCAAGTGCAAGGTCGCCGGTATGATGGCCACACGTATCGTTGAAGACCTTAAAATCATCAAGGTCGATCACCGCCACGCCGGCCTTCATGCGGGCGCTACGGAGCTTTTCTTCGTAATATCGGCGATTGCGAACACTCGTCAGCACGTCGGTGTAGACAAGGTCCTCTTCTGTGGCCTCTTGCTCATCAATCGGACGCACCATCAGCAAGACGTGAGGCTCGCCCTCGACCTTTAGAGGGCGCAGACGGGCACGGTACTCAACACCATCGTTGAGCAGTTGCTCCGACACCTCATCGGAGTCTGCCAAAGCCTCAAGACTCGACTGACGCAGACAAGGGCAGCGATCGCCGGCGAGCAGGCAGTTAGGCTCGCTCTTAATCTGATCGGCCGACAGCAAACGCACCACGGGGTAGGTCTTCGCGACGCGGGCGACCTCGGCGGCAGCCTCCTCGTCGGTTAGATTGGCCTCGTGATTATTGAGCATATGGGGCCCTTTCGATAGTTTCGCTTGGTAGCGGTGGGTTCCAAATGCTACCAGAGTAGCACCTTGTCGATGCAGGTAAGCACGTGAATGTCGTTACATTTTTATGAGTTGGCAGACGGTGCGATTGAAGCCGCAGGCGTGAGTTTTTGAGCACATTTGTTAACACGGCCGAAACGTTTGCGGGTGAAGGCTGTTTTGATTTTTACGGCTGCTAGAGCTCCAGGATGCCACGGACAGTCTGGGCAGCCGCTGCCGGGCGATCGCGCAGGCCGTTGTGCGCGCCGGGAACCATTACGAGCGGACAGTCCAAAAGCTCAGCCGCCATCCTCGTTCCCGCCTCGCGGGGCGTACCAATCGAGAGCTCGCCCAAAAGCACGGCGGCCACCGTTTTCGACGCGCGAACGCTGTCCCAATCGGGAACGCAGGTCATAGTAATCCCGTATTCGTTCGCCATGAAACTGCGGCCGTTGCGCAGGGCATGCTTGGCTTCTGCCTCGGTTAACTTGGGGGCCTCAGGGTCCGAATCGCCGATGGCGCCCAGGAAGGCCCGTAATGCCCTGGAGACCTTTCCCGCGGCAATCATCTCGAGCAAAACCGGAGCCGCGCCCAGGCCGGCGCCCTCATCCGTCACGGCGGGTTCATGCAGAATCACACGCGAGATTATGGCGGGGTTTGCACGGAGAAGCTCCAGGGCCACCAACGTACCGGCACTGTGCGCGAGCACGTTTGCCGGAGCGCCAATATGCTCGATAACAGCCTGCAGGTCGGCGGCCTGGGCAGCGAGGTCGTAGCGTCCGTCTGCAGCGTCGCCGCTCTCGCCGCAACCGCGGCGGTCGTAGGCAATGACGCGACAGTCGCGGACGAGCTCGCGGGCGATGGCGTCAAAAAAGACACCGTCGACGCAGGCGCCGTGCACGCACACCAAGGCGGGTGTATCGGACGATACAACCGGACTGGCATACTCGCGGCAGGCAATCGTGGTGCCCGCATTCTCGACCGTAAATTCCATGTTGTGCCCCCATCATCAACGCCCATCCAGTTGTACATCGGTACGGTTGGATGGACCCGCATTTCCTTACGCCTTGTTAACAGATTAACTGTACCCGACCCGATACCTTTCATGACGCGGCATCGAAGGCAGAGTTAAAAAACGAAACCTGCAAAGCACAAGCCCGGACCATACGTTGGAGCCGATGCTATGCTTAAGGTTAATTGTCTTGAGGAGCTTTTACCTATGTCTACGTTTCTAAATGCCAGCCCCATCTTTGGGCCCGTTCGCAGCCGTCGCCTGGGCCTTTCGCTCGGTGTCAACATGATGCCGGCGAGCGGCAAGATCTGCACGTTCGACTGCATCTACTGCGAGAACGGTCTCAATGCCGAGCGCCCCTGCCATGAGCCGTACAACACAGCTGCCGTGGTACTCGACGCGCTCGAGGCAAAGCTGCGCGAGATGGCAGCCGAGGGCGAGCTCCCCGATGTGATCACCTTCGCAGGCAACGGCGAGCCCACCGCCGCACCGGAGTTTCCGCAGGCCATCGCCGGCGCTGTCGCGCTGCGCGACGACCTTGCCCCAAACTCCAAGATCGCCGTGCTCTCCAACGGCACGCGCGCCGACCGACCCGAGGTGCACGACGCGCTCATGATGGTCGACGACAACATCCTCAAGCTCGATACGGTCGACCCGGCATTTATCCAGCTGCTCGATCAACCCGTTGGCCCCTACGATGTGGAGCATCAGATCGAGACGTTCGCGAGCTTTAACGGCCACGTCATTATCCAGACGATCTTTTTGTCCGGCGAGTATCAGGGCAAGCCTCTCGACAATACCGGCGAGGAGTTCGTTGGCCCTTGGCTCGCGGCACTCGAGCGCATTCGTCCGCAGGAGGCGACCATCTACACGGTGGCGCGCGAGACACCGGTCGCCGGCCTTGCCAAAGCGGCGCCCGAGGTGCTCGACGCCATTGCCGCGCGCGTCCAAGCCCTCAGCATTCCCTGCCAGGTAAGCTACTAGCAAAACCACGCAGCAGCCAGTGTCCGCCATCCCACTCCATCAGTTGCGGTGATATAGTTCCTATTTATGCTGTTAAACCGCTTAAATCGGAACTATATCACCGCAACTTTTATGGACACATGGGTGGGCTATACTAGCTGCGGATGAAAGGAAGTTAGCCATGTTTGACAAAGGACCCGTACCCGGCCGCAACGACGCTTGCTGGTGCGGCAGCGGCAAAAAATATAAGAAATGTCACAGCGCCTTCGACGAGCGCCTCGAGCGCCTGTGGGAGGAGGGCTGGGAGGTTCTGCCCCGCACGCTCTACAAGACGCCCGCCGATATCGAGGGCATCAAGCGCTCCGCCGCCATCAACGTGGGCGTGCTCGACTACGTAGGCGAGCACATCGTCGCAGGCATGACCACCAACCAGATCGACCAGATGATCTACGACTACACCGTCGAGCACGGCGGCACGCCGGCAGACCTCAACTACGAAGGCTATCCCAAGAGCGTATGTACCTCGATCAATGACGTCGTCTGTCACGGCATCCCCTGCGATACGGACGTGCTGCACGAGGGCGATATCATCAACGTGGACTGCTCCACGATCTTGGACGGCTACTTTAGCGACTCGAGCCGCATGTTCTGCATCGGCGAGGTCTCTGCCGAGCGCCAGCGTCTTGTCGACGTCACCCGCGCCAGCGTGGAGGCGGGTCTGGCGGCCGTCAAGCCATGGCTGCCGCTGTCCGTTATGGCCGAGGCCGTGCAAAAGACCGTCGAGGACGCCGGCTTTAGCGTGGTGCGCGAGTACGGCGGACACGGCATCGGTAAGGAGTTCCACGAGGACCCGTTTGTGGGCTTTACCACCGAGGCGCCCGATGTGGACACCATCATGGCTCCGGGCATGGTCTTTACCATCGAGCCCATGGTCAACGCCGGAGCACCCGATATCAAGATTAGCAAGGGCGACGGCTGGTGCGTGCGCACCAAGGACGGTAGCGATTCGGCTCAGTGCGAGGTGCAGCTCGTGGTGACCGAGGACGGTTACGAGCTGCTGAGCTGGTAGCCGTGGATGCGCCGGATGCTGACGGGCACGCTCGTCTTGCATCCGGCGTTTTTTAGTGTTTTGCCTGATAAAACCTGCCAAAATAAACCTGTCCCTTTTTGGTAGGTCGAGCGGAGAGGACTGCTTGTGAACATCCTGGTTTTGCTGCCCGTCAACGACCGCCATCGCGCAATTCTTGAGTCGAGTGCTCCGGGCGAGGACTTTATCTACACGAGCTCCGACGCCGCCACGCGCGAGCAGGTCGCCGATGCCGACGTGATTTTGGGCAATATAGACCCTGCCCTGCTTACCGCATGCGAGCACCTCCAGCTGTTGCAATTGCAGACCGCCGGCTATGACGATTACTTGGCCGCCGGCACCGTGCCGGCCGACGCCAAATTATCTTGCTCGGTGGGCGCCTACGGCCAGGCCGTAAGCGAGCACATGTTTGCCATGGTGCTGTCTATGATGAAGCGCCTGCCCGGTTATCGCGACTTGCAG
>CABSUD010000049.1:0-7475 GCA_902480795.1 uncultured Collinsella sp.
TTGGAATGGCGCTTCGCACACGATAAAGTTTCAGTAGGGAGGTCGATGGACGACATTTTGAACGGTATTTTTTGGGAGGCCGTGAATGAAATTCGGAGAAACGCTTATTGATTTGCGCAAACGCAATGGGCTTACGCAGGAGGAGCTTGCGGCGAAATTGTACGTGACGCGTCAGGCGGTGTCTCGGTGGGAGCGGGGCGAAGTAACGCCCGGCATTGATATGCTGAAGCTTATCGCGAATGTGCTGAACGAGCCCGTTGCGCATCTTCTTGATTGGCCCGAGCATTACTGCGAAAGCTGCGGAATGATGCTTGCGCCCGAAGAATACGGAACTGATGTCCATGGCTCTGCCGACTCGCATTATTGCAAATGGTGCTATCAGCAGGGCGAATATACCTACGAAACAACAATGGACGCCATGATTGAAGACTGCGCACCGCGCTTGGCGGAAAGCACGGGAATGACGCGCGACGAGGCCGTGTCTCTTATGGGCGCGGTGCTGCCGCATCTGAAACGTTGGAGCGCGGTGCATTCGAACGAGATGCGCTATGGCGTCGAGGCTCGCGAGCGCTACGGCGATGCGGCGGTCGATGCATCAAACGAAAGGCTGCTCGACATGAGCGACGAGGAGTGGAAGACGAAAGAAAAGCTTGAAGTCGCGATTATCGAGCAGTTGAAGAAGGCGATGTTGACGGGCGATGCGTCGAGCCCTGAAACGGCGAAATTGGCGCGCTTGCATGCCGACTGGATTCGCATGCAATGGGCGCAGGGCGCTTACTCGCCGCAAGCGCACGTCTGTCTTGCTCGAGGGTATTTGGCCGACGATCGATTCGTCGAGTACTACGACTCCCGCGCGGGGAAAGGTGCGACGGAATTCCTCGTAGAGGCGATAGAGGCCGCGCTCGGCTAAGCCGGCATTGGCCTCGGGCGCGGCCAATGCAATGCTGGCTCGAGGCGGCGTCGGTCCTTCGGCTATGCGCCCCGAAATTTTTGTCGGACCACTCCGCGGATATGCATGCAGAAGACTAGCAAGGCTCGATCAGAGATGGCATTTTTGTTCCTGTTTTATTCCGAGGTTGATTTCCGATCCCAACCGAACACATTGAGCTGACGGCACGCTCCCGCAGTTAACCGAACGCCCCCGAGGTCCTATCCGGGCCCCGGGGGCGGCATTTTCCCAGTTGAAGGAATGGTGGAGATGTGTTTCGATGGGTCCGGTGGCCATGCTCCGCCCGCCGCCCGGCACCTCTTCCCAGACTCAGCCGGACGGTCGGTCCGTCTATTCCGTTTTTCTCCTAGGCTAGGCCAGCGGGGCATCGCCCCTCTCTGCGCGCGCCCTCTCGATGAGCCCCGGCGTCAGGTCGAGATCGCCGAGCGGCACGTCCTCCACGCCGTAGGCGTCCAGCAGCGCCGCCGCGTCCTCCCCGAGCATCGCCCTGAAGGCGCGCGCGGGCGTCGCGAAGCCGAGCGCGCCGCGGGGCTCGGAGTTCACGTGCGACATGGCCAGCGCCAGGTCGGCCGGGGCGAGCCGGTCGAACCTGATTCCGGCGCCCTTGGGCAGCAGCTTCCTGATCTCGACGTGGTTGCGCTCGCAGGCGCCCTTCTGGTCGCTGCGCCTGGGGTCGCAGTAGAACAGCCTCGTCTCGCCCGGCCCCTCGCCGAGCAGCGCCGCGATCGCCGCCTCGTCGGAGAACTCGGCGCCGTTGTCGGTGAGGACGGCGCGGAACACGCGGCGCGTCCCGTCGGCGCCGAGGATGGCCCGGACGCCCTCCAGGGCGTCCGCGACGCACCCGGCGGTCTTCTCCTCCAGCGGCAGCGCGAGCTGGAGCCTGCTGGGGCGGTGCAGCAGCGTGAGCAGGCAGGCGGAGTCCTCCCGGGCCCCCTCGACGGTGTCCATCTCCCAGGCCGCGGCGCACGCGTCCTCCCCGAGGGCGAGGAACGCGGCATGCGACCTGCGGGCGGAGTGGCGGGTCGCCGCCCGGCCCGCGGCGCGCTTCCTCGGCCTGTAGCCGACCTTGCGCCTGAGCTCCATGTTGGTCATGCCGTCGTAGCCCGCCGAGACCCAGCGGTAGATGGTCGACGGCGACAGGTCCACCGGGCCGCCGTTGCGCGCCGCCATCTGCTCGGGCGACAGCCCCCGGCGCAGGCAGTCCCTTATCGCCTCCAGCCTGGCCGCCGCGGCGGGCTCGTCGGCGTCTATCCCGCGCCTGGACGAGACGAGGACCGAGTGTGTTCCGTCAAGTAAAAATCGACAAATACGTCTGTCGAATTTCGACACCCTCATGCTGACCGCCTCCGGGCGGGCCGGCGCCGTCGCGGCCGGCCCGCCCGCTGCCTAGAACGGTATCTCCCAGTCCTCCGGGGGCACCTCCTCCATCCCGCCCCGCTCGCCCGTCATCAGCGGGTGGTCCGGCGTCAGCCCGCAGCCCGGGCACTGGAAGAGCCCACAGAGCGTCTGCGCGTCCCAGGCGCCGGCGTCGCGGTCCTTCATCCTGTTCACCGGGCAGTCCTCCGCGGCGTACCTCATTCGGCCTCACCCTTCCCGAGCATCAGCGCGTTTTCCATCCTGTAGCTGGCGCCGTTGAACTCCACCAGCCTGCCCGTGTAGACGAGCCTGTCCACGACGGCCGCGGCCATCTTGTCGTCGCCGAACACCGTGCCCCACCTGCTGAACTCTATGTTGGTGGTGACTATGAGGCTCTGGGTGCCCTCGGGGGCCGACATGACCTGGAACAGCAGCCTCGCCCCCTCGACGTCGAGCGGCACGTAGCCGAGCTCGTCGAGCACCAGCAGGTCCGCCGACAGCAGGTCGTCGAGCTCCCTGCGCAGCCTGCCGCGGTCGCGCGCGTCGGCCAGGTGCATCACGAGCTGCGCGACGGTGAAGAACCTCACGGACTTGCCGGCCCTGACGGCGGCGGCGCCGACCGCGATGGCGAGGTGGGTCTTGCCCCTGCCCGTCTTCCCGTGGAAGACGAAGTCCTGGCACGCGTCGATGAAGGCGAGCGACCTGAGGTCGGCCTCCCCGTAGCCGTCGGGGAACGAGACCTGGGAGAAGTCGTAGCCGTCGAGCGACTTGGCCGCGGGGAACCTCGCCCTGCGCATCCTCCTTTCCAGCTGGTTGGCGGCCCTGACCTCCATCTGCCTGGCCAGCAGGCCCTCGACCGCCCTCATCTCGGGGAGCGTCGCCTCCTCGCAGAACTCGTCGACGACGCTGTTCGAGAACAGCATCGAGCGCGCCTTGCCCCTCAGCGAGGACTCGAGCAGGCGCCTGTCGGGGCATGCGGCCCTGGCCATCTACGCCACCCCCATGAAGCCGTCGTAGACGCCGAGGTCCACGGGCTCGTCGTAGGTGACGGTCCCCGTGGCGGCGCGCGCCGCGCTGACGGCGACCGATGCCTCGTCGATGCGGCCGGTTGCCTCGTAGGCGAGGCGCACCGCCTGCAGCGTGGCCTCCCATCCGGAGGTGGCCGCCTGGTCGCGCATCACCCTCAGCTCGGCCTTCAGGCCCGCCCTGTCCAGTGAGTCCATATGCTCCCTGAGCTCGTCGGGGAGCGCCTCCCTCACCCTGCTGTTCTCCCAGCCGCCGGCGTTCCACGCCAGCAGGGCGAGCTGCGAGGCGGGGTCGGACGTGTCGGTCGGGGCGCTGCCGTAGGCCCTGGGGTGCTCGCAGACGAGCTCGCCGCTGTCGGGGTCGTAGACGCTCACGGTCGTCGCCCGCAGGCCGACCGTGAGCCTGCGGCGCGAGAGCGACGGGTGCGTGGAGTAGAGGTGGCGGCCCCTCTCGCCGACCGAGACCTTGCCCTTCTTGTCGGCGGTGCGAGAGACGTAGGTGACGCAGTCGAGGGGCTTGGCCGGCAGCCCGAGCATCGCCAGCCTGTCGGCCTCGAAGAGATCGAGCTCGCGCTCGCCCTTTATCCAGTGGGGCTTGTCGGACATGGCGAGGCTGCGCTCGAGCAGCCTGCGGTTGAAGGCGCCGGCGTCCCACAGCTGGGGGACGGGGACGAAGAGGTTGCGGCGCACGCAGCCCACCTTGTTCTCGACGCTGCCCTTCTCGTTGCCCGAGCGGGGGTTGCAGAACCTGAAGCGGAAGCCGTAGTGGGCGCTGCAGGCGGCGAACAGCTCGGTCGTCCGGACCCCGCCGCCGACGCGGCGGCCGACGCCGGTCGCGTTGTCGAAGACGATCTTGGTCGGCACGCCGCCGACGTGCTCGAAGACGTTGCGCAGGGCCTGGCAGACGCACTCCGACGTCTCGCCCGGGAAGACCTGGGCCAGCCCGACGTTGGAGTACGGGAACGTCATCACGAAGAAGCTCAGCGTGGTCCGCATCCCCCTCACGTAGAAGTCGGCCTCGCCGAAGTCGGCCTGCGCCTCGCCGGGGCCCCAGACGAGGTCGAGGTACTGGGCGTCGGCCGCCTCCGCCGAGCGGCGGGCCCTAATCTCCCTGACGCACCGCTCCACGGTGCTGACGGAGACGTCGGCGCCGCACTCGGAGACGAGCCTGTCGTGGACGCGCTTTGCGGTATGGCGCTGCTTGCGTCCGCTGCGCATGTCGTCGTCGAGCCAGGACTCGATCAGGGGCCTGTACGGGTCGAGCTTTGAGCCCTGCGCCCGCCTCGCGGGCGGCTCGGGGCTGAAGTCGTCCATGTCGCGGTACTTGTAGACGGTGTCCCGGCTCACGCCGGTCTTGCGCGCGATCTCGGCGACGCTGTCCCCCTGCCGCCACAGCAGGCGTATAGAATTCTTATCGGTCATGCTGATCATTTCCTCTCCGGGCCTCCTTTGGTAGATACGAAGCACCACCAAGATAGCCCTGCGATCTGGTCAGCATGCCCCTTGCGGGAAGTGTCGACTTTATGCTGCCGTTTTTGTCGATTTAGATGTTACGGAATACATCCAGGGCGTCCGCGACGCACCCGGCGGTCTTCTCCTCCAGCGGCAGCGCGAGCTGGAGCCTGCTGGGGCGGTGCAGCAGCGTGAGCAGGCAGGCGGAGTCCTCCCGGGCCCCCTCGACGGTGTCCATCTCCCAGGCCGCGGCGCACGCGTCCTCCCCGAGGGCGAGGAACGCGGCATGCGACCTGCGGGCGGAGTGGCGGGTCGCCGCCCGGCCCGCGGCGCGCTTCCTCGGCCTGTAGCCGACCTTGCGCCTGAGCTCCATGTTGGTCATGCCGTCGTAGCCCGCCGAGACCCAGCGGTAGATGGTCGACGGCGACAGGTCCACCGGGCCGCCGTTGCGCGCCGCCATCTGCTCGGGCGACAGCCCCCGGCGCAGGCAGTCCCTTATCGCCTCCAGCCTGGCCGCCGCGGCGGGCTCGTCGGCGTCTATCCCGCGCCTGGACGAGACGAGGACCGAGTCGGCGCACAGCTGCGCGGCCCGGGCCTCGTAGAAGACGTGGGGGCGGCGCTTGCAGCCGATCGCGCGGTACCGGCCGCACCCGTTGCAGCAGCGCGGCCACGCCGCCAGGCGCGGGCAGGCCGCCGACAGGTCGGCGGAGGCGTCCACGCGCTCGCCGCGCCTGGCCTTCGGCGCCGTCACGAACCTGTGCGACGCCACCTCGGCGCTCACCGTCGAGGGCGACCTGCCCAGCTCCCTCGCGATCTCCCTGCACGACGCCCTGCGCTCCAGCATCCTCTGGACCGTGTCCCGCTCGTGCCTCGTGAGCCTTCCGTAGGCCCTCGGGACCGCCCTTGCGGAGCCGCTCTTCTTCTTTCCGGACATGCCGTCCTCCGATCTCCCGGGGCCGGCCGATCCGGCCCTCAGGGTATCGGGTTCCCACATTCATCCGCACATGTGCGGATGAATGTGGGAGGTGTTCGGATAAAGTTGATAATCAAGGATACCGTGTTGATTCTGGACGACTTGGTCGCGACGGGCGGAACCGTCGAGGCAACAGGTAAACTGGTGCGAGATATGGGCGCAAAGCTTGTCGGTTACGGTTGTATCCTTGAGCTTGCGTTTCTCAACCCGCGCAAGAAGCTCACGCCTTCTAACGAGGATGTTGAGCTCTTTAGCCTGGTAACGGTGGACTAGCCGCTACCCTTAGATACCGGAAAGGAAGCTACATGCGCACAGCAAACACGCACAGAAACATGGCACGCTGCGCTGCTACGGCAACCCTCGCTTGTGTTTTGGGCCTGGGCCTCGTGGCTCCGGCCTACGCCGATACCGCATCCGACCTTGCCGCCGCTCGTACGAAGCTCGAGCAGATCGGTACCCAAACCCAGCAGATTTACGATGAGCTCGCCACGCAGACGCAGGCGCTCGATCAGACTGCCGGCGAGATCACGCAAAAGCAGCAAGAGATTGCCGAGGGCCAGGCAAAGCTTTCGAGCTACGTTGCCGGTGAGTACAAGACTGGCGGTCTGAGTCTCCTTCAGGTTCTGACGGGCGTCGACGATCTGGGCGACATGCTCAACCGTCTGTTCTACTACGGCAAGGTTTCCGACAAGCAGGCCCAGACCATTCAGGATGTCAAGGACCTTAAGCAGCAGCTCACCGATAAGCAGTCCGAGCAGGAAAAGAACGTCGCCGCCACGCAAAAGAAGGTCGACGAGCTTAACGCCCAGCAGGCTGAAGCCCAGAACGTCGTAAACTCTCTGGATTCACAGCTGCAGGCCGAACTAGCCGCCGAGGCCGAAGCCAACGCCGCGCTGCAGGCCGGCATCAACGCCAGCACCGCCGAGAAGGCCACGGTGAGCAACGAGACTGCCGGTACGACCGAGAACACCAACAACGGTGGCCAGACCAGCAATAACAACAACCAGGGCGGCAACACTCCGGCTCCTACGCCGGCACCTGCTCCGACGCCGCAGCCCCCCACGCCTGCTCCGGCTCCGACGCCTTCTGCTCCGAGCCAGTCCGTCGATGGCGGTTCTGTTGTCTCGCGTGCATACAGCAAGCTTGGTTGTGCTTATTCCTGGGGCGGAATTGGCCCGAACAGCTTCGACTGCTCTGGTTTTGTTAGCTATTGCCTCACTGGTCGCTATTGCCGCCTGGGCACCACGGGCACCTTTATGGGCTGGACGCGTGTGTCCGATCCGCAGCCCGGTGACGTTGTGGTCAACTCGTACCACACCGGCATTTACATCGGTGGTGGTCAGATGATTCATGCTTCCGACTACAACACGGGTGTTATCATCAGCTCCGTTGCTGCCGGCATGAACAACAATTATATCTTCGTTCGCTACTAAGTATTCAGATATAGCAAAAGAACGGACCTCGTGGCTTTGAGTCATGGGGTCCATTCTTTTGCCTTTAGTGCAGTCCGCTATCTAGTTTTGAATACTAGATAGCGGCCCAATCGGTCTGCAAGATGGCTATAATTGTATGGGAACGATTAGAAAGGACCCTCTATGAGCTGGGCACTTATCTCCGATTCAAGCTGCAACCTCCGCGATTGGCAACCGACCGCACCCCATACCACCTTTGCATTTGCGCCCCTCAAAATTCGAGTGGGGGAGCGTGAATTCGTCGATGA
>CABSUD010000050.1:0-7393 GCA_902480795.1 uncultured Collinsella sp.
CGGTGTGCCGGTGTGGCGCCTTTTGGGTGGCAAGCAGCGCGAGTCGCTGCGCTGCTATGCGAGCCAGCTTCAGTTTGGCTGGGGCGACCATAAGGAATCGCTCCGTACGATCGATGAGTATGTTCACGCTGCCGAGCTGGCGCTCGCCGAGGGCTACGACTGCATCAAGTACGACTTTTTCACCTTTGACGAGAAACCTGGCGTGAAGTTCACCCATGAGGACACGACTCGACTGCTCTCGCCCCGGGTGCGCAACCTTGTTGTCGGCCGTCTTGCCGCCGTGCGCGAGGCCGTTGGTCCCGATGTCGATATCATCGTGGAGAATCATTCCAACACCGATGCGCAAAGTGCCGTGCAGCTTGCCCATCTGATGGAACCCTATGATGTATTTTATTTCGAGGAGCCCTGCACGCCCAATCCCAAGATGAACAAATACGTGCACGACCATATCAACATGCCCGTCTCGCAGGGGGAGCGCCTCTACAGTCGCTGGCAGTATGCTCCCTATTTCGAGAATGGATCCGTCCAGCTCATTCAGCCCGATCTGGGAAATTGCGGAGGTATCACCGAGGGTAAGAAGATCTGCGATATGGCTCACACCTACGATGTGGGCGTTCAAGTCCATGTATGCTCGAGTCCGTTGCTCACGGCGGCCTCGCTGCAGCTTGAGTGTGTGATTCCCAATTTCACGATTCACGAGCATCACGTTTACAATCGATTCGATTACGTTAAACGTCTGGTGGTTAATGACTATCAGCCCGTGAACGGCCGATTCGAGATCCCAGATGCACCGGGTATCGGAAACGAGATCAGCAAATATGCCTTTGAGCACGGCATAAAGGCAGAAGTGAAATAGATTGCAAACCTTGGGGGCTGTCTTTGCCCCCAAGGCATTCATGAGGTTCGTCGCTGGACACGGAGTGATTTTCCGTTTTCCGGGATCGTGGCCTATCAGAGGGGAGATAACGTCATGCCAACCATCGAAGCGCAGCCGTTGCCGCGCACGTTTGAGGAGTTCAACGAGCAACGCAAGGCGGCGTTTATTCGCGTTAAGGATTATAAGCAGGCGGGTAATCGCCTGGTCGGCTTTTTGTGCAGCTATACGCCGCTCGAGATCATCGATGCCGCGGGCGCCGCAAGTGTCGCTCTGTGCGGTACGTCCGATGAGGTGATTCCCGAGGCCGAGAAGGTGCTGCCGGCAAACCTCTGCCCGCTCATCAAGTCGACGTACGGCTTTGCCTACTCGCAAAAGTGCCCGTTTACGTACTTTAGCGACATGATCATCGGCGAGACCACCTGCGACGGCAAGAAGAAGATGTACGAACTGCTCAACGAGCTCAAGCGCACGCACATTCTGCATCTTCCGCAGGGTCGCGATCGCGCCTACGAGCGTGAGGGCTGGTACGAGGAGTGCCGTCTGCTCAAGGAGGAGCTCGAGGGCTTCTACGGCATCACGATTACCGACGATGACCTGCGTGCTGCCGTCCGTCGTCGCAACCGTTTGCGTGCGGCCCAGCTCGAGATGTTTGCGCTGCAGGCCAACCAGCCGGCGGCTATGAGCGGCGTCGACCTGATGAGCACCATGTTTGCCGGTACGTTCAGCTTTGATATCGAGGCCTATACGCAGCAGCTGGAGCAAAAGGTTGCCAAGCTGCGCGAGGCCTACGACGCGGGCGAGCGCCCGGTCGCGGCGGATGCCAAGCGCATTCTGATTACCGGCTGCCCGGTGGGCGGTGTGATTAACAAGATCGGCCGCACCATCGAGTCCAACGGCGGCGTGGTCGTGTGTATGGACGACTGCTCGGGCGAGCGCACGGCGGCCATGATGGTCGATCCGGACGCCCCCGATATCTTGCGCGCTATCGCCGACCGCTACCTAGACATTAACTGCTCGGTCATGACGCCCAACGATGGTCGTATGGAGAACACGCTGGCCATGTGCGAGAAGTATCATGTCGATGGCGTGGTAGAGAGCGTTCTACAGGCCTGCCACACCTTTAACGTGGAGAGTGCGCGCATGCAGGAGGCTGTCGAGGGTGCGGGTATTCCGTATATGAAGATCGAGACCGACTACAGCAACGGCGACATGGGCCAGATCGAGACCCGCATCGCCGCCTTCATCGAAACCCTCTAGCTTCCTCAGGCACCGGATCTTGCTCCTCAAACCGTCGCTTGCGTACCCAAAGTACGCTGCGCTCCTCTTTCGGGGCAATCTCCGGCACCTGAGAAACCTAGAGCTAAGGCGCCTGAACGCGCCGCTACCTTTGATGTTTAGATTGGAAGAGAGCCATGATAGGGATCGGGATCGATATCGGGTCTACGGCGGCTAAGGCCGCTGTGGTCGACGGGGAGGGTTCGGTGGCGTGGACGTGCGTGCAACCAACCGGGTTCTCCTCGGTCGATGCTTCCGAGCGGCTGCGCGAGGCACTGGTAGCGGCCGGCTATGACGTGACAGCCGACGACGTTCGCGTGATCGCGACTGGCTACGGCCGTGTCGCCGTGCCCTATGCACACAAGGTCGTGACCGAGATCACCTGCCACGGCACCGGTGCCGTGTGCCTGTTTGGCGATCACGGCACCGTAATCGATGTTGGTGGTCAGGACACCAAGGTCATCCAGCTTAAAGGCGGTCGCGTGGCCAAGTTTGCCATGAACGACAAGTGCGCCGCCGGCACGGGGCGCTTTTTGGAGATCATGGCCGACCGCCTAGGCATTTCCCAGCAGCAGATGGCAGACCTCGCCCGCACCGGCGAGCCTACCAAGATTTCCAGCATGTGCACGGTGTTTGCCGAAAGCGAGGTCATCAGCCTGATCGGTCGCGGTGAGCCGCGCGAGAACATTGCGCGCGGCGTGATCGACAGCGTGGTCTCGCGCGTGGCGACCATGGCCGGGCAGGCCGCGGGCGCCCCGTACTACCTGACCGGTGGCCTGTGCGAGAACGCCTTCGTGGTGGAGCGGTTGGGCGAGCTGCTGGGGTCGCCGGTGACCACCTCGCCCCAGGCTCGCTTTGCCGGTGCCATCGGCGCGGCTGTCCGCGCCGCCGCCTTGGCCTAGGGGTGTACCGCGACATGCGCATCCTCAATATCTCGGCACAAAAACCAGATAGCACCGGCAGCGGCACCTACCTTGCCGCGCTCGTGCGCGAACAGATCGAGACGGGGCATCGCGCCGCGGTGCTTTGCGGCGCGGCGCCGGGTGATACCCAAGGCGAGCTGGACCGGCGTGCTGCCGTGTTTGCCGTACCGTTCGAGTCGCCCGAGCTGCCGTTTCCCATCTGCGGTATGTCCGATGTCATGCCCTATCCCTCCACACGCTATCGTGACCTGACGCCTTCGATGCTCAAGGCATTTGAGCGGGCATTTGCTGCTGCAATCGATCGGGCGGTGGCTGAGTTTCGGCCCGATCTGGTGCTCTGCCATCACCTGTATCTGGTGACCGCATTGGCGCGCGAGTGCGTCCGGGGCGTGCCGGTTGTTGCCGTGTGCCATTCGACCGACCTGCGCCAGCTGCGTTCGCATGTGCTCGAGCGCGATCGCATCGTAAGTGCGGTTCGTCGTCTCGATGCCGTCTTTGCGCTCCATGCTGAGCAGGCTGAGCAGATTGGCCTGGTGTGCGGCGTCGATGCCGATCGCATCCACGTGATTGGGACGGGCTACGACCATCGCGTCTTCTGCCGCGACGCAAGCGTGGCGAGGCAGCCGGGATCGCTTATGTACGTGGGCAAGATTTGCTTTAAAAAGGGCGTCGAGTCGCTGGTTCGAGCCGTGTCATTGCCGATTGACGATGACGTCCGCCCATCTGGCTTGGTGCTTGTGGGCGGCCGCGGGGACGATGCCGAGTACGCGCGTATCGAGCGCTTGACCGCGGCCTCGGATGTGCCGGTGACGCTGGCGGGGCGCCTGGATAGCGATGGGCTCGTGCGTGCCTACCGCAGTTCCGACGTCTTTGTGCTGCCTTCGTTTTACGAGGGTCTGCCGCTCGTGACGATCGAGGCCCTCGCGTGCGGCTGCAAAGTTGTGGCGACCGATTTGCCCGGCGTTCGTCCCTGGATGGAGGCGATGCTTCCCGGTGCTCCCGTGACGTGGGTGGCGTCGCCGCGTATGACGGATGTCGACACGCCCGTGGCGGCCGATCTTCCGTTGTTTGAGCGCGCACTGGCAGATGCTATCGCGCGGGCGCTTGCGGCGCCGCCTTCGACGTTCGAGCCGTCGGCGGTCTCTTGGGAAGCGTGCCTGGCGCGTATACTTAGAGTCGTTGATTTGTTGGAAGGGGGTTCGTATGGCTAAGGACACCGTGAGGCTCACGTCCATGACGGCCGCGAGCGGTTGAGCCGCTAAGTTGGCTCCCGGAGCCCTCGCCCAGGTCCTGGGCGATTTACCCAATGTGCATAACGACAACTTGCTCGTGGGGTTCGATACCTCCGACGATGCGAGCGTCTTCCGCGTAGGGGAGAACCTGGGGCTCGTGCAGTCCATTGACTTCTTCCCGCCGATGGTCGACGACCCGTTTCTGTTTGGCCAGATTGCCGCGGCAAACTCGCTGTCGGATATCTACGCCATGGGCGGGCGGCCGAGCCATGCCATGAACCTGCTGTGCATTCCCAGTTGCCTGGGCGTCGAGGTCGCAGGTCAGATTCTGGCGGGCGGCGCCGACAAGTGCGTCGAGGCGGGTTGCTCCATCGCGGGCGGTCACACCATCAACGACGACGAGCCCAAGTACGGCCTGTCCGTGAGCGGCTTTGTCGCGCTCGACCGCATGCTCGCCAACAGCGGCGCGCGCGTGGGCGATGTTCTGCTGCTGACCAAGGCCATCGGCTCGGGCATCATCACCACGGCCATTAAGGGCGAGCTTATCGAGCAGGACGAGGCTAGCCCGATGTTTGACTCGATGCGCACCCTCAACGAGGCGCCGATTCGCCTAGCCGAGGGACTCGAGCTTCACGGCTGCACCGACATTACGGGCTTTGGTCTGATCGGGCACGCGTGCGAGATGGCCGAGGGCTCGGGCGTGCAGATTGAGCTTGCGTCGGGGGCGGTGCCGCTCTTTGACCAGGTGCTCGACATGGCGCGTCTGGGCATTATCCCCGCGGGCTCCTACCGTAACCAGGACTTCTTTGGCCCGCGCGTGGCTGCCGACGAGGACCTGGAGCCGGGCATGCTCGACGCGCTGTACGATCCGCAGACCTCGGGTGGCCTACTCATCGCGGCGCCTGCTGCCGATGTGGATGAGCTTGCGCGCCGCCTGGATGCCGAGGGACGTATCGCCGCCGTCGTCGGTCGCGTGTGCGAGCCGGTGCCAGGCGGTCCTGCCGTCCACGTTGTCCTTTAACGACACGTTCATTGAACTCTGTACCGTTCTAAGACGATTTATTCGAAAGGAAAAACTATGTCTACCAAAATTGAAGTCAATGCCATGGGCGATGCCTGCCCGCTGCCCGTCGTCAAGACGCTTAAGGCACTCAAACAGCTTGATGGCGAGGGTGCCGTGGTGACCTCGGTCGACAACGAGACCGCCGTCAAGAACATTTCCAAGATGGCGCAGGAGAAGGGCTGCACGGCCTCGGTCGAGAAGGCTTCTGACGCCGAGTGGCACGTGACCGTGGCGACCTCTGGCGCCGTTGCCGTGGCCGATCCCGAGCAAGATGGCGCTGCCTTCTGTGATGCCAGCGCCGGCAAGGGCAAGCTCGTCATTTCCGTCTACACCGACTGCATGGGCCGTGGCGACGACGAGCTGGGCCACAAGCTCATGAAGGCCTTCATCTTTGCCGTGACGCAGCAGGAGGAGCTGCCCGCGACCATGCTGTTCTACAACGGCGGCGCCAAGCTCACCGTCGAGGGCTCACCGGTACTCGACGACCTGAAGGGTCTGGCCGAGCAGGGCGTCGAGATCCTTACCTGTGGCACCTGCCTCGACCACTATGGCATTAAGGACCAGCTTGCAGTGGGCGAGGTCACCAACATGTACGTGATCGTGGAGAAGATGGAGCAGGCCGTGCGCGTCGTGCGCCCGTAGCGTATTGGTTGGAGTTGCCATGAGGGAGAAGCGCCCGGCGCTTGTCATCACGTTTCCCACCACGGCGGCCGCCATGGGCTGCGAGTCCCTGTGCATTGAGCGCGGCCTTCCCGGGCGAACGATTCCCGTGCCCGGGGAGGTCGCTGCCGGCTGCGGTCTGGCGTGGAAGGCGTTGCCTGCCGATGAGGAGCTGCTGCGCAGCGAGCTTGCTGCGGCGGGCGTTCCCACCGAGGGCTATACCGTGATTGATATGTGGGAGGTCGTGCGATGATCTATCTGGATAACGCGGCGACGACCATGCACAAGCCGCAGACGGTCATCGATGCCGTGACGCAGGCGATGTGCTCGCTCGGCAATGCCGGGCGCGGCGCCACGTCGGGTGCCCTCGATGCCGCTCGTACGATTCACGCTTGCCGTGCCAAGCTCGCGCGCCTTTTGGGTTGCCCGAGGGCGGACCATGTGTGCTTTACGCCCAACTCAACCGCGGCGCTCAACACCGTCATCAATGGCGTGGTGCGCCCCGGCGACCGTGTGGTCACAACGGTGCTCGAGCACAACTCCGTGCTGCGTCCGCTCAACCGCCTGGCGGCAGAGCAGGGCGTGACCGTTGAACATGCGGGCTGTGACGCGAACGGCGTGCTCGACTACGACGAGCTCGAGCAGCTGGTCACGCCGGGTACTCGTGCCGTGGTGGTGACGCACGCCTCCAATGTGACCGGCAACGCGGTCGACATTGCGCGCGTAGCGGCCATGGCCCATGCGGCCGGCGCGCTGGTGATCGTCGATGCCTCGCAGTCTGCCGGCACGGCGCATATCGATATGCAGGCCATGGGGCTCGACGTAGTGTGCTTTACCGGCCACAAGGGGCTCATGGGTCCGCAGGGGACCGGCGGCCTGGCCGTGGCAGAGGGCATTGACGTGGCGCCGTGGGCCATGGGCGGCACGGGCGTGCACAGTTTCGATGCGTTGCAGCCGCTTGAGTGGCCCACGCGCCTTGAGGCGGGCACGCTCAACGGCCATGGTATCGCGGGCCTTTCCGCTGGTCTCGACTTTATCGAGGCCCAGGGTGGGGTCGAGGCGATTGCTGCCCACGAGCGTGCGCTCGCTGATCGCTTTCTTGCCGGTGTGCGCAAGATTCCGGGGATTAAGCTCTACGGTGCCTTTGACCAGCTGACGCGCTCTGCGATTGTGTCGCTCAACGTGGGCGATATCGACTCTGCCGAGATCTCGGATGCGCTCATGCAGGGGTGGGGGATTGCGACGCGCCCCGGCGCCCATTGTGCCCCGCTCATGCACCGTGCGCTGGGGACCGAGCGCCAGGGCGTCGCCCGTTTCTCGTTTGGATATTTCAACACGACCGAAGAAGTCGACACGGCTATCG
>CABSUD010000051.1:0-7361 GCA_902480795.1 uncultured Collinsella sp.
GCCCCGCATCCGAGGCTTTCCTCAAATGCGGGGCGCTTCTACAAACTGCTTCTACAAACGACTATTTCGTCTTGCCGGTAATGAGCGTCTTAAGACCCAGGCCGATCAGGCCCAAGCCCATGCGCACGCGACCGGGGCGATGGCGCTCGATGGCCTTGGTCTTGCCGGCGGGCTTATCGCGACGGGCGCTCGTCTCGGGTGCGGGCTTGGTGACCTGCGGCTCGGGCTGAGGTGCGGGCTCGGGCTCAATGACGGTCGCCTGGACCTTCTGAACCTCGGGTGTGGTCGGCTGCGGCTCAGGAGCAGGGACGGGCTTTGCCTCGGCGGCGGGCTCCGGAGTCGCGGCTGCGGGCCCGGGCGCTTTCTCCACGGCGGGCTCTGCGGCTGCCTCGGGCTCATTCACCGGGGGAGCGGCAACCGCTTCCGGTTTGGCAACTGCCCCATGTTCAACCTCGGCCTGAATGGCTTCTTCGGCCACACGTTCCTTCTCCTGTGCGCGCTGCTGCGCGGCGGCCTCGGCGTTGCGATAGGCACGCTCTAGCAGGGCTTCCTGCGAGTTGAAGGGTTTCTCGCCCTCTGCACGCTCCACGGGGACCCAGGTGCCGTCGCTCGTGAGGCTGCGGGCCTTCACGTTGTCCCGCAGCTGCATGCCCATGTACTCGTGTACCAGGGCGCGGCAGGTGGGGTCGAGCACGGGGAAGGCGATCTCCACGCGGTGCTCGGTGTTGCGCGTCATCATGTCGGCCGAGCTCAGATAGATCATGTCCGAGTCCACGCCAAAGGCGTAAACGCGCGCATGCTCCAAAAAGCGTCCGACGATAGAACGGACATGTACGTTCTCGGTCTTGCCCGGAACACCGGGCTTGAGGCACGAGATGCCGCGGATGATCATGTCTACGCGCACGCCGGCACACGATGCCTCGGCGATCTTGTCGATAACCTCGCGGTCGGTCAGCGAGTTGAGCTTAAAGAACACGCGGGCGGGCTCGCCAGCGAGGGCGCGCTGGATCTCGCGATCCAGGCCGCGCATGATGAGCGGCTTCAGGCCGACCGGCGCCACGCCCAGAAAGCGGTAATCGCCGCGCAGGTTGCCCAGCGACAGATTGCGGAAGAACAGGTTGGCGTCTTCACCGATGCCGGGATGGGCTGTCATGAGCATAAAGTCGCTGTAGAGTTTGGCCGTCTTCTCGTTAAAGTTGCCGGTGCCCAAAAGCGTGAGGCGGGTGAGCGCCATGCCCTCGCGATAGGTGAGCTGGCAGATCTTGGAGTGGCACTTAAAGCCTTCGGAGCCGTAGATGACGGTGCAGCCTGCCTCTTCCAGACGCTCGGCCCACTCGATGTTGTTCTGCTCGTCAAAGCGGGCGCGGAGCTCCATGAGCACCGTGACCTCTTTGCCGTTCTCGGCGGCATCGATCAGCGACTCGCATAGGCGGCTCTGCTTGGCCACGCGGTAGAGCGTGATGCGCAACGAGATGCACTCGGGATCGTAGGCTGCCTCGTGTACCAGATCCAGGAACGGATTCATGGCCTCGTAAGGGTAGAAGAGCAGCTTGTCGTGCTGCAGCACCTGCTCGCGGATGGAGCGGGTCATGTCGATGGTGGGGTTGGGCTGTGGCTTAAACGGCGTAAAGAGGAGCTCGTTGCGCAGGTGCTCGGGAATCTTGCCCTCAATGCCAAAGACGTAGCCCAGGTTGAGCGGGATATCGCAGGTAAAGACAGAGCGGCGCGAAAGCTCGAGCGCCTTGCGGATAGTCTTGAGCGTCGCCTTCTCGAGCGACCCCGAGACCGCGAGCACTACCGGCTGCAGGCGCAGGCGCTTCTTGAGAATGCGCTTCATGTGCTGGCGGTAGTCCTCTTCCTCTTCGACGCCCTCGCCGTCCGGATCGATGTCGGCGTTGCGGGTGACGCGGATCAGCGCACGATCCAGCGGCTTATAGGAGCCAAAGCAGCTGTCCAGGCAGGCGAGGATGACGTCCTCGAGCAAGATGTAGGAGTAGGTGCCGGTGGGCGAGGGGATCTCGACCACGCGGTTCATCGAGGCGGGAATCTCGATAAGGCCCAGTAGGCTCTCCTCGTCGGTGGCGCCGTCCAGACCACAGGCCAGATAGAGCGCGCCGTTGCGCAGGTTGGGGAAGGGGTGGCGAGGATCGATGACCAGCGGCGAGATGACCGGCGACACGTAGGCCTGGAAGTAGCGGGTTACAAAGGTGCGCTCCTCGGGCGTAAGCGAATCGATGTGGGCGCGGTGAACGCCCAAGGTGTCGAGCTTGCCCTCGATGCTCTTAAAGATGGACTCCCAACGGGTAAGGAGCCCGGGCATTTCGGCCATGACAGCATCGACCTGTTCGGAGGCGGTCATATTGCTCTTGTTGTCGACAGGTTGTTTTTTGAGCTCCGCCAGATCGGACAGGCCGCCCACGCGCACCATAAGGAACTCGTCGAGGTTGGACTCGAAGATCGAGACGAACTTTAGTCGCTCGAATAACGGAACGGTTTCGTCGAAGGCTTCGTCGAGCACGCGGTTGTCAAAGCGTAGCCAGCTGAGCTCTCGGTTTTGCGTGTATGAGAAGTCGCGCGGCGGTTTGCGCAGCTTTGCGGCGGCTTGCTTCTTTTCGATTTTGCTCGGCATATGCATCTGTCCGTTCAGTCCCCACAGGGGACGGTAGCCTAACACTATTCACTATTGTCTCAATTTAGTCGACCTGTGGCACGGACGTATCGCGTGAACGGTATCTTTACCTACTTCTTACGCTGCCAAGGCATGCAACTAACTGCCCAACTCGTTTAGAAACAATCTATATCCATACTCAATTGGTGAGGATGTATGAATAAGAATGATTGCGAGCTGAATATAATCGAATCCAAATTGAATCATGAACAAACGACATATATATGCAGAAAACCGTTTTAGCTATGCAATTCCTAAACATGAAAATATTTGTGCAATCTAGCTTAATTCCTTAGAAAAACGAACATTTACCTTTGAAAACCTGCTTTAGAGAACCGAAGTGCATCATGGGGGAATCATATGAGATATACCGTTCATCGCACTTTGCTGACCGTTCGGGGGCGAGGTGGAATTGCAGGTGGTTTTTGGATATAACTAGAGCTGTCAGCAAGCAGCGTCCCATACGGAGGGGCGCTGATACATTCGGCCAGTAAGGCCCGAAAGAAAGGTAGGAGGCCATGACGAAAGGTCTGCACGTGCCTTCCGAGATCGGCAAGCTCAGGAAGGTCTGCCTGCACCGTCCCGGCGACGAGCTCCTCAACCTGCCGCCCGACGAGCTCGAGCGACTCCTGTTCGACGACGTCCCGTTCCTGGAGGTCGCACAGCAGGAGCACGACACCTTCGCCCAGATCCTGAGGGACCAGGGCGTGGAGGTCCTCTACCTCGAGAACCTCGTCGCCGAGGTGTTCGACCAGGTCCCCGGCGCCCGCGCCGAGTTCACCGACCAGTACATCGCCGAGGCCGGCATCCGCGGCCAGCACATGCCGCAGATCGTCCGCGAGAAGCTGGACTCCATCGAGGACAACCTCGAGTTCGTCAAGAAGACCATGGCCGGCATGACCAAGTCCGAGATCGACATGCCCCTCACGGCGTCCACGACCCTCGACTCCCTGGTCAACTCCGAGTCCGAGTCCGACCTGATCATCGACCCGATGCCCAACCTCTACTTCACCCGCGACCCGTTCGCGGTCGTCGGCGAGGGCGTCAACCTCAACCGCATGTACTCGGTCACCCGCAACCGCGAGACCCTGTACGGCAAGTACGTCTTCAAGTACCACCCCGACTACAAGGACGTCTCCCTGTACTTCCGCCGCGACTGCCAGTTCCACACCGAGGGCGGCGACGTGCTGAACATCAACGAGAAGACCCTCGCCGTCGGCATCTCCCAGCGCACCCAGGCCGCCGCGATCGACGTCATGGCCCAGAACATCTTCTGGAACTCCGACTCCAAGGTCGAGCGCATCCTGGCCTTCGACATCCCGGTCTCGCGCGCCTTCATGCACCTCGACACGGTCTTCACCCAGATCGACGTCGATAAGTTCACGATCCACCCCGCCATCATGGGCACCCTGCGCGTCTACGAGCTGACCGCCGGCAAGAACCCGGGCGACGTGAACATCCGCCTGATCGAGGACACCCTCGAGCACGTCCTGGAGGACGCCACCGGCGTCGACCAGGTCAAGCTGATCCCCTGCGGCGGCGGCGACCCGATCGCGGCCTCCCGCGAGCAGTGGAACGACGGCTCCAACACCCTGTGCGTCGAGCCCGGCAAGATCTGCGTCTACGCCCGCAACACCGTCACCAACGACGTGCTGTACAAGGAGGGCCTGGACCTTCTCGTCGTGCCCTCCGCCGAGCTCTCCCGCGGCCGCGGCGGCCCGCGCTGCATGAGCATGCCCTTCTGGCGCGAGGACCTCTAAGTCTTTCCGTTTCCGGTGCGGTCCCCCTACAACCGCACCGGTTTCGCCCGTCAAACGGGCAACACTAATACTTACGTAATTCATTTTTTCGAAAGGAAACGAACCATGGGTGTTAACCTCTCCGGCCGTAGCTTCCTCAAGCTCCTCGACCTCTCCACCGAGGAGATCGAGTACTTGCTCAAGCTTTCCAAGAACTTCAAGGACATGAAGCGCGCTGGCGTTCCGCACCGCTATCTCGAGGGCAAGAACATCGTTCTGCTCTTCCAGAAGACCTCCACTCGTACCCGCTGCGCCTTCGAGGTCGGCGGCATGGATCTGGGCATGGGCGTCACCTACCTCGATCCCGGTTCGTCGCAGATGGGCAAGAAGGAGTCCATTGAGGACACCGCCCGCGTTCTCGGCCGCATGTATGACGGCATCGAGTTCCGTGGCTTTGCCCAGGACGACGTCGAGGAGCTCGCTGCTAAGTCCGGCGTGCCCGTGTGGAACGGCCTGACCACTGAGTGGCACCCCACCCAGATGCTCGCCGACATCCTGACCGTCCAGGAGAACTTCAACTACGACATCAAGGGCAAGACCCTCGTCTTCATGGGTGACTGCAAGAACAACGTTGCTCGCTCCCTCATGGTTGTCTGCTCCAAGCTCGGCATGAACTTCGTGGCCTGCGGCCCCGAGGAGTGCATGCCCGCCGACGACGTCATCGAGGCCTGCAAGCCCATCGCCGAGGCCAACGGCTGCACCATCAAGCTGACCACCGACGTCAAGGACGGCGTCACCGGTGCCGACGTTATCTACACCGACGTGTGGGTCTCCATGGGCGAGCCCGACGAGGTCTGGGCCGAGCGCATCGCTCAGCTCACCCCGTATCGCGTTACCTCCGAGGTCATGGCTATGGCCAACCCGGGTGCCATCTTCCTGCACTGCCTGCCCAGCTTCCACGACACCAACACCACGATTGGCGCCGAGAAGTGCGAGCAGTTCGGCATCACCGAGCAGGAGGTCACCGACGAGGTCTTCGAGAGCCCCGCTTCCAAGGTCTTCGACGAGGCCGAGAACCGCATGCACACCATCAAGGCTGTCATGTACGCCACGCTCAAGTAAGAGCATCTAGCATCTCGCTCGGGGTGTCTTGCTGCACACCCCGAGCGGCTTTGTCTGGTAAATATCTCGCGTCGGGCGGTGGGCACGGCACGGAAGATCCGCTTCGCGCGAGAAAGTTAAATGATTTATGAAGGGGGGATGAGAACCATGACTGAGACCGCTAAGAAAAAGCGCGGTATGCCTTCATCGTTCACCATTCTTCTAGCTCTGCTGGCAATTGTTGCAGTGATTACCGTTATCGTCTCCGGCACGTCCGGCGGCGCGGTTACTGCCGCCCGTCTGAGCGATTTCTGCACCGCCCCGATTAAGGGCTTCGCTGACGCTCTGCCCGTCTGCCTCTTCGTTATGATCCTGGGCGGCTTCCTCGGCATGATGACCGAGACCGGCGCCCTGGACAACGGCATTGCCGTTCTGGTGCAGAAGCTTAAGGGCAACGAGATCATGCTCGTTCCTGTCCTTATGCTCATCTTCTCCCTCGGTGGTACCACCTATGGTATGTGCGAGGAGACCGTTCCCTTCTACGCCCTGCTCGCCGCTACCATGATGGCCGCTGGCTTCGACCCCATGGTCGGCGCCGCTACCGTCCTGCTCGGTGCTGGCTGCGGCTGCCTGGGTTCCACGGTTAATCCGTTTGCCGTCGGCGCTGCCGTCGACGCCCTGACCGGCGTTGGCATTCAGGTCAACCAGACCATCATCATCGGCCTCGGTGCCGTCCTGTGGATTGTCACCACCGCTATGTCCATCGTCTTCGTGATGAACTATGCCAAGAAGGTCAAGGCTGACAAGGGTTCCACCATCCTGTCGATGCAGGAGCTCAAGGACGCCGAAGAGGCTCACGGCAAGGCTGCTTCCGAGGTCCACAAGGAGGTCAAGCTCACCGGTCGTCAGAAGGGTGTTCTGATCGCCTTCGCCTTCACCTTCGTCGTCATGATCGTCGGCTTCATCCCGCTGGCCGACCTCAACGAGGGCGTCGCCAACTTCTTCGACGCTGGCGCTGTCTACGACGCCGACGGTAACGCCGTCGTCCAGGGCTGGTCTGCCCTGATCACCGGCCTGCCCATTGGCCAGTGGTACTTCGACGAGGCTTCCACCTGGTTCTTCCTCATGGCCGTCCTGATCGGTATCATCGGTGGCCTGTCCGAGAAGCAGATCGTCAACACCTTCATCACCGGCGCTGCCGACATGATGTCCGTTGTTCTCGTCATCGCCCTCGCCCGTGGTATCTCCGTCCTCATGGCTAACACCGGCCTCGACGTCTTCGTCCTCGACGCTGCCGCCAATGCCCTGGCTGGCCTGTCCGGCGTGATCTTCGCTCCCATGAGCTTCCTGGTTTACTTCGGCCTGTCCTTCCTGATCCCCTCGACCTCCGGTATGGCCACCGTCTCCATGCCCATCATGGGACCGCTGGCTGTTAAGCTCGGCTTCTCGCCCGAGGTCATGGTCATGATCTTCTCCGCCGCCATCGGTGTCGTGAACCTGTTCACCCCGACCTCCGGCGCCATCATGGGCGGTCTCGCCCTGGCCAAGATCGAGTGGACGACCTGGCTCAAGTTTGCCCTTAAGCTCATCGTCGCGCTCTCCGTCGTCTGCGCCATCATCCTGACCGTCGCCTGCGTGTTGCTCTAAGTACCCAACGGGTACCCCACGGAAACCTTGACGATCCTGTAAAGGATCATCTGGTCATCGTCTGTCCGGTGGGGTAAACCCACCGGTAGACTCCTACCTTTAGCCCCCTCCCGTTCCGTGCGCGGGAGGGGGCGCTCTCATGTTGCGCGGTTCTACGAACCGCGCAACCAGTCGACGCTGCGCGCCGCCCAGGACGACAATTTGTC
>CABSUD010000052.1:0-7267 GCA_902480795.1 uncultured Collinsella sp.
CACTTTGTGAAGGTTGTCCGCCGCGAGGTCGAGCCCGTCGTGACCCCCGCCGACAACGTTAAGACGCTCACGCTTCTCAACGCTATCAAGGAGGCCGCCGAGACCGGTCAGCTCGTCGAGCTGTAATGCCTTAAGAGCGACCGCGGCAGAAGCCCCATGCCGAACCCTTCGGTCCGTCACCAACAAGCCCCTCTTCTTTGCCCCGCGAGCAGCCTCCTGCCCGCGGGGCTTTTTGCTACTTCGCTGACGATTATTCTGAGACGGGGGCCTTTTTGCACCTCGGCTTGGTTCGTTCGCCACGAAATGCGCCTATCTACTACGTTTAACCGATCGCCCTCAACCATGCCAAATTTCGCGAAATAAAAACCGCAGGTAAACGGCTTGCCGATTTTCGGTAAAACCAGGCACGGTCGACCCATGCGGTTCAAACGTAGTAGACGGGTCGTTTTCGTGGCGCGGCTCCAAAACAGTCTTTTGGGACGGGTGGTATCCTTGGTAGCCCTGTGCTGCAAACGCACCTTAAACGCAAGGAGTCCCATGGATCTTATCGCCCAGCTTGCCCGCGAGCTCAACCTTAAGGCCGCCAACATCGAGGCAGCCGTCAAGCTCATCGACGAGGGCAACACCATCCCCTTTATCTCGCGCTACCGCAAGGAAGCAACGGGCGGCATGGACGACGTCGCCCTGCGCGCACTCGACGAGCGCCTGTCCTACCTGCGCAATCTTGAACAGCGCAAAGAGGACGTCATTCTGCTCATCGACGCCCAGGGCAAACTTACGCCAGAGCTTGAGCAGCAGATTCGCGAGGCCACGCAGCTCCAGCGTGTCGAGGACCTCTACAAGCCCTACCGCAAAAAGCGCATGACCCGCGCGCAGAAGGCCCGCGAGGCCGGCCTGGAGCCGCTTGCCAACATGATCATCATGCAGGCCTCGGCCAAGGGCAGCGCACTCGACGCTGCCGCGGCATACGTCAACGAGGAGGCCGGCTTCGACACGCCCGAAAAGGCGCTCGCCGGCGCGGCGGACATCGTGGCCGAGACGGTGGCCGAGGACCCCGAGAACGTCGCCGACCTGCGCGCCTTTACGCAAAACACCGCCGATATCGTCGTCGAGGCGACCGACCCCGCCGAGAAGACTCCCTACGAGCCGTACTACAGCTATGATGAGCCGCTGCGCCGCATCCCCAACCACCGTGTGCTGGCTATCGACCGCGGTGAGCGCGAGGGCAAGCTCCGCGTGCGCATGAACGTCGACGGCGCCGCCGCCACGGCACGCCTCGGCAGCCGTTGGCCCCGACGCCAGGGCGTCTTCGCGCCCGTCTTTGACGCCGCCATCGCCGACGGTTACAAGCGCCTGATGGCCCCCTCGCTGGAGCGCGAGGCCCGCGCCAAGCTCACCGTTCGCGCCCAGACCGAGGCCATCAACGTCTTTGCCAAGAATCTCGAGGGCCTGCTCTCGGCGCGCCCCGTGCGCGGCGCCCGCGTGCTCGCGCTCGATCCGGGCTACCGCACCGGCTGCAAGGTCGCCGTCATGGACGAGACCGGCAAGCTGCTCGACCACGGCGTGGTCTACCCCACCAAGCCGCGCCATGACGTCGCCGGCACCAAACGCGAGCTCGCCCGCCTCGTCAAAAAGGACGGTGTCAACACCATCGTCATCGGCAACGGCACCGCCAGCCGCGAGACCGAGGAAGTCGTCTCGGAGTTCATTGCCGAGCAGGCGCCCAGCCTTCGCTACACCATCGTTAACGAAGCCGGCGCGTCGGTGTACTCGGCTTCCGAACTCGCCAGCCAGGAGTATCCCGACTTGGACGTCACCGTGCGTGGCGCCATGAGCCTGGGCCGCCGCCTGCAAGACCCGCTGGCAGAGCTCGTCAAGATTCCGCCCCAGTCCATCGGCGTTGGCCAGTACCAGCACGACCTTGACCAGGCCGAGCTTTCGCGCACCCTGGGCCATGTGGTGGAAGACGTCGTCAACCGCGTGGGCGTCGACGTCAACACCGCGAGCGCAAGCCTGCTGGGATATGTATCGGGCATCACGCCGAGCGTGGCCAAAAACATCGTGGCCTACCGCGAGGAAAACGGCGCCTTTACCGATCGCCGCCAGCTCAAGAAGGTCCCCAAGCTGGGACCCAAGGCATACCTCAACGCCGCGGGCTTTTTGCGCATTAGCGGTGGCAAGAACCCGCTCGACGCGACAAGCGTCCACCCCGAGAGCTACGAGGTAGCCACGGCCGTCCTGGAGCGCGCCGGCGTTGCGGCAAGCGAGCTCAGCCGCGGCGGCGTGCCCGACATCGAGCGCCGCCTGGGCAGCATCTCGGCGCTGGCAAGCGACCTGGACTGCGGCACCCTAACGCTCATCGACATCGTTAACGAGCTCAAGAAGCCCGGCCGCGACCCGCGCGACGACGCGCCCGAGGTGGTCTTTAGCCGCTCGGCGCTTTCCATCGACGACCTAGAGCCCGGCATGGAACTCAAGGGCACGGTGCGCAACGTTGTGGACTTTGGCGCCTTCGTCGACGTGGGAGTGCACCAGGACGGCCTCGTACATATCTCTAAGCTGGCCAACCGCTTTGTCAAGCACCCCAGCGACGTCGTGCGCGTCGGTGACACGGTCAAGGTGTGGGTCGAAAAGGTCGATCACGATCGCAAGAAGATCTCACTCACCATGGTACAGGGCAAGTAACAGCAAAGGACGAACCACCGCTGTCCATCGTCGAACTTGCAAGTTTTTCTCACCCAATGGGAAAACTTGCAGATACCGCAACAAAAATGGTGCCGCCCATCAAAGAGGCAGCACCAGCTAAGTCTTATTCAGCTCAGAACCTACTGGCAAGCTCGTGCCGGCAGCCCCGGCCTTCCCTTTCCCTAGCGCGACCCTCGCAAAGCGCGTGAGCGATAGGGAAAGGGAAGGCCGGGGCGAACAGCCCACGGTACAGTCGGTGTTCGCGCTACGGCAGGATATGGAAACCGAGCGAGGCGATATCCTTGGCAAAACCGCGCACGGTATCGAGCGAGACCTCGTACGGGTCGCGACCAATGTTCTTGCGCTTGGCCAGGATGCTGTTGGGCACCGTAATGATCTGGCAACCGCAGGCCTCGGCCTGGTAAATGTTGATGAGCTCGCGCGTGGACGCCCACAGGACCTCGCAGTTGGGCTTTGCGGCGGCCTTCTTAACCGACTCCGTCATAAACGGAATGGGGTCGACGCCGGTATCGGCGATGCGGCCGGCAAAGAGCGAGATGATGGACGGCGTCTCGGTGTCAACGGCCTCGACCATCTCGTCAACCTGCTTAGGCGTAAAGATGGTGGTGACGTTGACCTTGATGCCGTCGGCGGAAAGCTTGCGAACCAGCTCGGCGGTGGACTCGCCCTTGGTGGTCACGCACGGAATCTTGACGTAGACGTTCTCGGCCCAGGTAGCGATCTCGCGCGCCTCGACCTCCATGGTCTCGACGTCGTCGGCAAAGACCTCAAACGAGACGGATACATCGGTGATGCGGGCCAGGACCTCTTTGGCAAACGCACGGTAATCCGTCACGCCGCCCTTCTTCATAAGGGACGGGTTGGTCGTGAAACCCTGAACGTTGCCGTTCTCGTACATGTCGAGCATGCCCTCGAGGTTTGCACCGTCAGCGAACACCTTGATTGCCATCTGCCTGATTCCTTTCGCTTGCACATGGGCGTTAAACTGCTAAACACTTTACCTACGTTTATCAAGGCGTGAGCTGCGGTTTTTTATCTTCTCGGCGAACGGTATAAACACCTCAGTGTTTGGATTGATAAATCGATTGAGCATGCAAAAGCAAAGAGTCGCAGTTTGGGCAAACGTCAGAACGCGGGATTCATTAGATGAGGCCGAAATGCTGCATCGCTGTGACGGTGCCGTCGTGTGCGACATCGTCGGTCACGTAGTCGGCGACCGCCTCGACCTCGGGCATGGCGTTGCCCATGGCCACGGCCGTCTCGACCGCAGCGAGCATGCCCAGGTCGTTACCCGAATCGCCGAAGCCAAAGGTGCGTGCGTTGCCGGTGCGACCCAGGTATTCCAGCGCTCGCGCCACGCCCACGCCCTTGTCGATGCCCTTGGGGCTCAGCTCGCGATTCTGACCACCGGTGTTGCACAGCTCAAACTCGCGATCGATAAAGCCATCATCGTTGGCTACGCGAGCCAGGTCGCTCGCGACGATGCCTACCTTGCCCACGCGCAGACGGCCGTCGACGCGCATTTCCTCGGTGCTGTGCACCACAGAAGTGCCGATCAGAGACGACTGCTCAACACCCGCGGGTTCCAGGGCAAAAGTAGCCACGTTGGTCTCGAAAAAGGCTTCAATCCCTGCCGCGGCCATACGGCGTGCAAGCTCCTCAACAATGTCTTCGTCAAAGCAGTCCTCATACACCACGCGGCCCTCGACCTCGAGCGTGGCGCCCGCCATGGCAACGACGCCCGCGGGGTCGAGCGCACGCAGGCTATCGGCAATGAGCCACAGGGGGCGACCCGTGCAGATAAACGCCTTGTGTCCCGCGTCGCGCAGACGATGAAACGCCTCGACGACCGCCTGCGAGGGGCGAACCGCCGAAAAGTCCTTGTCGGTCATGTTGTCGGGATCGAACGACGTCAGCGTGCCGTCCACGTCAAAAAAGAGCACAGCGGGTTCGGGACACGCATCAATCATATGGGTTCCTTTCGAGGATAAGGGCAAACGAAGCATCCATCATATAATGGAGCGACGCAACCAGAGAGGTCACCCATGGAATTTTACGCAAGCTGCCCCGAAGGCTTTGAGTCCGCACTCGCCGATGAGCTTAAACGCCTCGGGCTTTCGCATGTTCGCTGGCTGAAGGGCCGCGCCACGTTTGAGGGCGAGCTCGAAGAAGGCTACCGCGCCTGTCTGTGGTCGCGCCTAGCGAGCCGCGTGTTTGCGGTGCTCGGGCGCTTTGAGGCGCAGGATGCCGATGAGCTGTACGATAGCGTTTACGACATCGCCTGGGAGAACATCGTCCGCCCCGGCGCCACCATTGCCATCACCGCCCGCGGCGTGACCGAGCAGCTGCGCAACACGCGCTTCTCGGCCCTGCGCGCCAAGGACGCGCTGTGCGACCGTCTGGCCGAGACCACGGGCCGTCGCGCCGATGTCGATGCCGCCGACCCCGATGTTCACCTGTTGCTTTCGCTGCGTCAGCGCCGCGCGAGCATCAGCCTGGACCTTTCGGGCGACCCGCTGTTCAAGCGTCTGCCGCCCGCTGCGACTCGTGCCGGCGAGGGCGCACACGTGTTGCGCCCCGACTACGCCGCCCTGGTGCTGGCGCAGGTCGGCTGGACCGCACTATGCGAGCGCGAGCTGACGGCCGACGATTACGAAAACGAAGCCCTTCCCACGCTGATCGATGCCTCGTGCGCCGGCGGCGGTCTGCTGCTGGAGGCCGTGAACATTCTGACCGACCGCGCCCCGGGCGCCGCACGCGAGCGCTGGGGCTTTGAGGGCTGGCAGCTGCACGACGCTGTCCTGTGGGAGCAGCTGCTTGCCGAGGCGCGCGAGCGCGAGGCGGCAGCGCGCGAGCGCCAGGCGCGCATCGTGGCCGTAGACATCGACCCCGCCGCCCGCAAGACTGCCGAGCGCATGGTCAAGTGCGCCGGCTACAAGCGTTTTGTCGACTTTTGTGCCGCCAAGCCCGCCACCGTGCTGGACCATGCGGGCGCCGTCGCCGGTGCCGCCCTGGTCGCGGACACGACCGAGACCCCGCTTTCGCTCATGCACGATGCCATGACGCTCATCGGCGAGCTGCGCCGCGCCCCCGAGCTCGCTTCGGCGCCGGTCGCCGCTCTCACCCGCGACGGCTTGCTGGCCCGCGCGCTCCACGCCGAGCCCGAGCGCTCGATCGCCGTCATGCCCAATAACGAGGAGGCGGCTCTTGAGGTTTGGCCCTCACTCGACCACGCCGCTGCAGCGTTTGAGGCTGCGACCAGCGCGGATGCCGAGGCCGAGGTTGCGGATGCCAACGAAGCCAACGACGAAGCCGCCGCTTCCTCCATGCCCGAACCTGCCGCCACGCTCGACTTGGGCGACGGCAAGCCGCTGCCCGTGCTCATCCCGGAGTCCGAGCAGTTCGCCAACCGCCTGCGCAAGAATGCCCGTCTGCGCCGCAAGTGGGCCAAGCGCGAGGGCGTGAGCTGCTATCGCGTCTACGATGCCGACCTGCCCGACTACTCCGCTGCCATCGACCTGTACGAGGGTTGCCCGCAGACGCCGGGCCGCTGGCTCGTCATCGCCGAATACGCCGCGCCCAAGACCATCGACCCCGCGCTGGCCCAGGCCCGCATGCTCGACATCTTGGCCATCGCGCCGCGCATCCTTGATGTTCCGGCCGAGCATGTGCACGCCAAGGCCCGCATGCGTTCGCGCGGCGGCTCGCAGTACGGCAAGCAGGGCGCCGGCAAGGGCGGATCGGGCGAGCGCGCCAACATCGCGCGCCGGCGTCTGCCGCTCATCGAAGAAGGCGGGCTCACCTTTGCCGTCAACTTTGACGACTACCTGGATGTGGGCATCTTCCTGGATCACCGCGTCACCCGCAACCTGGTGCGCGAACACGCCAAACAGGCACGCCGCTTCCTCAATCTGTTCGCCTATACCGGCACCGCCACCTGCTATGCGGCCGACGGCGGCGTCGAGGAAACCGTGACAGTCGACCTTTCCAACACCTACCTGGACTGGGCCGAGCGCAATATGCGCCAGAACGGCTTTGTTGGTCCGCAGCATCATTTTGTGCGCGACGACGTGCTCGCCTGGATTCGCGACCAGCGCCAGACGCGCAACCGCTGGGACTTGATCTTTGTCGACCCGCCCACGTTCTCGAACTCGTCCAAGATGGGCCGCCGCACCTGGGATGTCCAGCGCGACCATGTTGAGCTTTTGGCCGGCGTATCTCGCCTGCTTGCACAGGGCGGACATGCCATCTTTAGCTGCAACCTGCGCGGCTTCCGCCCCGAGACGCGCAAGCTCGCGCGCGCGGGCGTCGTGCTGGAGGACATTACGGCACAGACCATCCCCGAGGACTTCGCGCGCAACCAGAAGGTGCACCACTGCTATATCGTGCGTCGCCTGCCCATCGAGGACGCCATGGCCGAGGTTGGCTTTAGCGCCGAGGAAATTGCCGAGCGTGTCGAGGAGCTGCGCAACCCCGAGGCCCGCAAGCCTCGCGCAGCAGCGCCCGCATATGCGCAGACCGGCAACGGCAGGTCGAACAGCGATGGCAAGCCCTCCCCCGC
>CABSUD010000053.1:0-7246 GCA_902480795.1 uncultured Collinsella sp.
CTGGGCAAACGAGAGCCTCCCGAAAGCAACGAGGCTTTCGGGAGGCTCAAGCGGACAGGATTGCGCCAGGCCGACAAAATGCCAAAACCCTACCTGCCGTCGTCCTGCTGCAGGCTGTCCTGTTCGCTGAGGCGCGCCTGCCTGCTGGCCATGCGTGCGGGCTTGTCGGGATCGGGAACGGCCGTGGGCATGGGCTCATCGACATGACCACCCCACCAGCCGCCCACAAAGTTGAGCGTGTGGAACACGTTGATCACGGCGCCGGGATCAACGTCGCACACCAGCTTGATAATGTCCTGACTCTCGTAGGTCGAGACAACGGTGTTCAGCAGGTACATCTTTTCGCGGCTGTATCCGCCAACGACCTCGGCGCAGCTAATGCCGTGCTGAAAATGGTTTACGTAGGCAGTCATGACCTCGTCTGCCTTACGCGTCGTGATCTGCAGCGTCACGCGATCGTAGCGACGATAGAAACTGTCGATAGTCTTGGTCGAAATAAACTGGAACACGATGGAATACGCCGCCTTGTCCCAGCCAAACATAAAGCCAAAGATCGCCAGGATAAAGCAGTTGAAACCAAAGATGACGCCCCAGATGGTCTTGCCCGTGTGGTTGGAAACCCACAGCGCGATAAAGTCGGTGCCGCCGGTGGATGCGCCGGATTTAAGCGCGATGGCAGCGCCCAGACCCGAGACCACGCCGCCAAAAATGATGAGCATGATCTTGTCGCCCAAAAACGGCGCGAAGTGAAAGACGTTGAGGAACAGCGATGAGAGCACGACCTGCATCATCGAGAAGATGACGAAGCGCTTGCTAATGCCGCTCCAACATAGGAGTGCCACGGGGATGTTGAGCGCGAGCATACCGAGCGAGATGTCGATGTGAACGCCGCCCAGCGAGGTAACGCGATCGAGCAGGACCGCAACGCCGGTGAGGCCGCTCGGAAGCAGGTCGGCGGGCTGAATGAACGCCTGGATCAGGAATGTCTGGAGAACGGCGGAAATTGTGACCGCCACGGCGGTGATGGCGCGGCGGACGATGGTGAGGCGGCCGAGTACGAGCACTCGGTCCGTGAGCTGATCGATGGCGTTCGCCACGCAGGCTCCTTTCGAAGGCAGATGTAGTTGTGGGGTATGTCCGCGATTGTAGCATGGAGCGTGCGGGGGCGCTTCAATTCACCCTCTCTCGACAACCAAAGCGGGACCAGCAACCCCACGACCAAAGGCCCAAATTACAAGTGAGTAGACTTTACGCGACCTGCAGAGCACACCCAAAACCGCCACCCCTGTGACCTGCGGTTTTACTAGAGCAGATGCGCTTTGTGCTCGTCCTGCACCAAAAAGTCTACTCACTTAGCTTGAGACGAAGCCAAACGGATCCAAATAGATGACAAATTAAGCCAATCCGCAGCAAAAGACGCGTGAATCAGTGCTTCTCGCGGCGGATTGACGCTACAAAGCGGCCAAAATGTCGGTCAGATTATCAATAACGGCATCGGCTCGCGATTGATCGAGGTTGACGCCCTCGTGCGGACGCAGTGCCAGGACGCGGGCGCCGGAACGTTTGCCAGCCTCGATCCCCAAAGGCGAATCCTCGATAACCAGGCACTCGGCAGGCTCCACCCCCAGCGCCTCCATGGCACGCAGGTAGATCTCGGGGTCGGGCTTAAACGCACTGCACTCGTGACCGCTGATGGTGTAGTCCAGCACGTCGGCGATACCGGCAATCTCCACCAGCTCGTCGATCAACTCGCGATAGGACGAGCTCGCGATGGCACACTTCACGCCACGCTCGTGCAGCTCACGCATCACCGGCTCCGTCTGCTCGTTGAGCAGCTCGGTATACGGAACGGGATGGTCCGGGCTATAGACCTGCTTGTACTCCACGCGCAGACGCTCGCGCAGCTCAACATCGTCGGGCACCAGCGCCTCCCAAATGGCCGGCTCGTTAGACCCCGAAAGATCGGGGATCTCGTCAAAGTGGAACCCCTTCTCCTCCATAAACGCCACGCGGCGGCGGTTGTAGAACCACTCGGTATCAACCAGCACGCCATCCATATCAAACAGCACTGCCTTGATCATACGTATCTCCTTTCGATAGCAAAAAAGGGGACGGGGCGCAAACCCCATCCCCTCTCAATCAACCCGTAAGGTCTACTTACTTGTGATTAGTAGGAAAGCTTCCACATGTAGCGACGCATGGTCAGCGGGTGCTGACGGGCCTCGGCGATCTGGTTGCCGTACTCGCGCATAACGGCGAGGTGCAGCAGCGGGTTGAAGTAGGTGACGACGCTCGCGGGCACGGCGTCAGCCAGGCCGTAGTCCTTGGAGTCGATCAGAGCGACCTTGGCGCCCATGCGCTTAAGGAAGGTGAGGGCGCGGGCGTCCATCGGACGGGTGGCGCCATCGGACATGAAGAAGACGTAGGGCTTACCCTCGGTGGAAACCTCGAACGGGCCGTGGAAGTACTCGCCGGTGTTGTAGGCGGCGGCGTCGATCCACTGCATCTCGGTGAACAGGAAGGCGGCGTGAGAATAAGCCATCTTCTCGGAGGCACCGGAAGCCATGAAGTAGATCATCTTGTCGTCCTTGAAGTCCTCGGCGAACTTCTTGGCGAGCTTCTTGCAGTGCTGAGCGGCGTTCTCGCAGAGATCGAAGACGTTGGTGAGGCCGGTGATCATGTCCTCGTAGTGGTCATAACCCTCGGTCTGCTGAAGGATCTCGAGAGCAAGAGCGATGGCGTAGCCGGGCTTCTCGCACTTGGCAGCGTAGTTGGCGTGGAAGCCGTGGACGATGACGTGGTCGGCGTCGACGGTCAGAGCGGAGCCAGCCTTGTTGGTGAGGGAGACGACCGGGCAGTTGTGCTTCTTGGCGGTCTTGTTGGCCTCGACGGTCTCGGGCGTGGAGCCACCGAGGGAGCAGGTGATCACGAAGGTGTGCTCGTTGACCCAGGAAGGCGTGTCGTAGTTGAACTCGTTAGCAGTGAAGATCTGAACGTTCAGCTTGTCCGTGTTGTTGGCCAGGAAGTACTTGGCGGGGTAAAGGTCGGACATGGAAGCGCCGCAGCCGACGAAGGCGACGCTGTGGATCTCGTGGTTGGACAGGACGTCAGCGACGATCTGCTTAGGGAGGTTAAGGTCGATCTCGTACATCTGACACATTCCTTTCGATTTTTGCGGCGCCACTTTGCCGGGCGCACGCAGGGTTACCGTGATTTGGACCGAGTCACCGGCCCGTTGAGGATGTGTCAAAGGGACTGTCCCTTTGACACATTTAGGGATGGAAGCCTGCCTGGGGTATGGGATGCCAGGCAGGCCCCCGGGGGAAAGCGGTTGGACGCTTGGTCGCGACTAGGCCAGGATGCCGGCCGCGGAGAGGGCGATGCCGCCCACGATGGCGATCACGAGAAGCCAACCGGTGTTGACGTTCTTCTTGATGAGCCAGTACATAAGGCCGGTGAGGCCAAGGGAGATCATCTGGGGCATCATGCCGTCCAGGATGTCCTGGATCACAACGGTGCCGTCAGCGAACTGCAGCGGGGTGGTGGCGCCGATCAGCGTGGCGATCATGCCGCCCACGGACATAAGACCCACGATGCCGCAGACATACATGAGCTTCTCCATGAGGTCGCCGCCCTGAAGCTTGCTCAGGTACTCGTGGCCGCCCTGATAGCCCATCTTGGCTGCGAACCAAGTGATCAGCACAGCGGGGACGATGGAGATGAGCATGGCCAGGATCGGGCCCATGATGGAGCCCTGCTGAGCCAGCTGAACGCCCAGACCAAAGGCGATAACGCGGATGGTGCCCTGGAAGAAGGAGTCACCGATGCCGGAAAGCGGACCCATGAGGGAGGTCTTGACCGCGTTGATCGAATCGGGATCGAAATTCTCAGGATCCTTGGCGTACTCCTCCTCCATGGAGGCGGCGAGGCCCAGGATGAAAGCGCTCGTCTGCGGGGTGCAGTTGTAGAACGCCATGTGACGGTGGTAAGCCTCTTTCTTGGCCTCGAGCTGCTTGGGGTCAGACTCGTCGGGATAGAGGCGGTCGAGCGTGGGAACCATGCCGTAGAGGAAGCCCATGTTCATCTGACGCTCGTAGTTCCAAGAGGCCTGGATGGCCCAGGAGCGCCAGAAGAACTGGCTGACCTTCTTGTTCAGGGACACGTCCTTGGTTGCGGTTGCCATAGTGTGTTCCTCCTTAGTCTTCGTCGTCTTCGAGCGGATCGTAGTCGGAATCGACACCGGCGGCTGCATGGGAACCGTTGAACTTGAAGCCCATGAAGACGACAGCCAGGCACACACCGATCAGAGCGACCGCGATGACGGACAGGTTGAGGTAAGCGGCGAGCAGGAAACCGATGAACAGGAACGGAGTCATACCCTTCTTGATCATCATGGTGAGCAGCAGGGCCAAGCCGTAGGCAGTCATGATCTTGGTCGAAACGTTAAGACCAGTGGACAGCCACTCGGGAACCATGTTGACGATGGCCTGAACCAGGTCGGTGCCAACAAAGACGGCGAGGAAGATCGGCAGGAAGTACATGATGGCGTACAGACCGGAGCCGGCGCAGATGTGCATACGGTAGGCGGTCTTGAACTTTCCGTTATCGATCGCGCTATCTGCCACATGGGTGAGGGCGGCGATGATGGAACGGAACACGATGCCGAGGAGCTGACCCAGGACGGCGACCGGGATGGCGATCGTCATGGCGGTCTCGGCGGAAGCATCGGTCAGGCACGCAAAGGCAGCGGCCACGATGCCGCCCAGGACCATATCGGGCGGAACGGCGGCGCCGACCTGCACCAGGCCCATGGACACGAGCTCGACGGCGGCACCGACGGCAAGGCCGGTGGGCACATCGCCCAACAGCAGACCGACGAGCGTAGCGCCAACGAGGGGCTGCTCGAAGTTAAGACGACCGAGCAGGCGGGAGTCCCACATGCAGAACACGCCGACGAGGCCGACGAGCACCGCACTGATGAACGTATTCATACCCTTCTCCTTTCAGTCAGGCAAAAGCCTGGTTGATTACAGCTTGGCGTCGATGTCGACGCTCTGATACGTGGGGGTCTGCTGGACGTAGAGCTTGATGCCCATGTCGAGCAGCTGGTTGACGTCGGCCTTCTGGGTGGCGTCGAAGAAGACGGAGCTGTCCTTGCCGCCGACCTGATCAGCACCGTCGTGGTTGGCGGTGGCGCCCAGGTTGATGGCGTCGAGCTTGTAGCCCTGGCAGAACTGCAGCATCTCGGCAGTGTTGCCAAAGACGAACATGACGCGCTCGCCAAGGGTATTGAGCTTGTCCGTCTTGGCGAGGGCACGCTCGACGGTGAAGACGTTCAGGCGCACGCCCTGGGGCTTGGCCAGCTTAAGAGCGCCCTTCTTGATGTCATCGTTGGCGGCAGCGTTGTCGACGACGATGATGCGCTCGGCCTGGACCTTGGTGGTCCAGGTAAAGACAACCTGGCCGTGCAGCAGACGGTAGTCAAGACGTGCGAGGACGATCTTGGCGGGACCGGAGCTGTGACGGGACGCCTTGGCCTTCTTGGCGGGAGCCGCGGCGGCCTCGACCGGTGCGTTGGGGTTGGTCAGACCGGTGCGGGCCTCGTTGATGAGGGCCGCGAGCTCGGCGCCCTTGACAGGGGCGGGGCTCATAGCGAGCGTGAGCGCCAGCGGAATGTTGAACCCGCTGATTACCGTGAACTGCGTACCGTTCTTGGAAAGCTCGACCATGTTGTTGTTGACCGAGCTGCCGAGCATATCGGTCAGCACATAGACGGTGTCGTCCGCGTTGAACGTGGCGATCATGGCGTCCACCTTGTTGGTGATGGGCTCCTTGTCGTCACGAGCAAGCGACACGACGTGGACGTTCGACACGTCGCCGAGAACCATCTCGAGCGTGTCTTTGGCGCCTGCGGCCAGGCCGCCATGAGATGCGAGAATGATCTGATTCATCTTGCCTCCTCCTTTTCGTTATGGTCATTATAACGTCTTATACGTTGCGGATATTGCTAATTAGTATAAAGACCGTTCGCGGATGAAAATCGACCGTTTACGGGTTTAACGTACTCGAAACGTTGATGCAGGGCAGGTCGGCGCTGGCTGGATAACCCCAGGTCAGACCCTGCGCGCAATCCCCTATCGCACGAAGTACCAGGGGCTTTCCTGCACGGTGGGCTCCAGCGCGATACCGGTGCGCTCGCGGAACAGATCCATGTCCTGCGATTTCTCCGTCCACCACGCATTGGGCTTAAAGGTCATACTCTCAACGACATGACCGACAAACACGCTGTTGCGCAGCCTGGAGAAGTCGGTGTTCATAATCAGGATGGACGCGAGCACCAGCACAATGCCCAGGACTTTGATCGCGCCGGCGGGCTCGGCGTAGACACCAATGCCCAGCAGTACGGTGACGACCGTCTCGAATGACATTACGACGTGAACTTTCGACGTCTCGAGCCCCATGGACAGACCCTGCATATATAAGATGTAAGCCACGGCTGTGGGGATGAGCCCAAAGCCAAGGAACAGCAGCAGCAGCTGTGGTGACATTGCCGCGGCGACATCCGGCCACGGAGCCGCGATAGCTGCCATAACCGCACCGCCAAAAACAAAGCCCCAAAACGTGACAGCCAGCGGGTGGACCGTCTTGGTTGCTATTCGGCTAAACACCGCGAGCGACGCACCACAAAGGCCTGCAATCACGCCCGACGTGACGCCCCAAACCGAAAAATGAAAACCGGAAAGGTCGCCATTGGTCACTGCAAGCACGCAGCCAACGATGTTAAAGACAATGGCAACGAGCTTGTTGGGGGTCACGTCCTCGCGATAAAGCCGAGCATGACTCCAAACACCGGCGAGGTGTAGAGCAGCACCGAGGCCGTGGACATGCCCACCTCGCCCATGCACTCGTAATAGCAGGTGTTGGCGGCGGCCAAACCGACGATACCGACAAGCGCGCAGGGAACAAGCTCTTTAGGGCTTGCCTTGAACAGAGCCAGCGGACCCTGAGCCACGGTAGACCCCTCATCCGAACGGCAGCCCATAAACATCAGGACCGGCGCCAAAATAAGCGCTCCGACCAACAAGCGAAAGGCAGCCATACTCTGGGACGAAACGCCCATGGCCGAGATGCCGTTTACAAAGATTCCGATGCTGCCCCACATAAGCGCGGCGATCAGCACCAGCACATAGCCCAGATTGCTTTTCTTCAACGCAGCCTCCTCGATATTGTTTCCAATATGTTTCAC
>CABSUD010000054.1:0-7226 GCA_902480795.1 uncultured Collinsella sp.
GGAGGTAACTATCATGTTCCAGGCTGGAGATGTCGTCGAGACCGACTTCGAAGGATTTCTGAAGCTGCTGCGTTCCAAGACGCGCGCTTTTGTGTCGATTAACGATCACGAGTACTACATCACGCACACCGATGGCTATTGGCGTGTTCAGGATTGCGAGGCCCTCAACGACAAGGGCCACTTTACTGACTGCTCCGAGCTGGTCAACACGGTCTGCGAGGTCGTCGAGCTGCCGTGGATTGCCGGCAAGAGCCTGCATGACAGCTTCTCGGGCGCTACGGTCTATGAGGCCGTCGCCGCTTAACAGGCAATAAAACCCGATTTTCACGTGACCGCTGGCGCCGCCCCCGCGCCGGCGGTCTTTTTCTGCCGATAGGCCAAAAAAATGCACGCATTCGCGGAGAGCCTGTTGACGATAGTCAAAACTCGGACTAATCTAGAGACACATAATTGGTCAAAAATCGGACAATTGAATGGTGGGATAGATGAATAGTGCGGTTGCACTGGTCGACTTCGACCGGTTGCTCAATGGACTCGACCATATCTATTCGGAGTTCTCGCGCGCCTGCGGTCTTTCGGACTGCGCTTACTGGATGCTCGTCGATACCAGCACGGCGGGCGGCAGTATTGCCGTAAGCCGTCTGACAAGCGAATGGTTCTACAGCAAGCAGACCATCAATTCGGCAATTAAAACCTTGACGGCGCGGGGCTTCGCAACGTTGGAGTTTGCCGAAGGCAGCCGTAAGAACAAGGTTGTGAGCCTGACCGAAGAGGGCAGGCGATTTGCCGAGCGTTATGCGCTGCCGGCACTCAAGGCCGAGCAGCCGCGCACACATCCTTTGGCGCGCTTGAGCCGTGTGAGCAGCGCGAAATTATGCGCTTGATCGGCAAATTCTCTCAGGTGCTCGGCGACGAGTGCGAGACATTTAAACAGCAGGTGGCAGCCGCAAGCCAGATGCAAGATCGACGTGAGGGGGAGTCGTGCGACTGTTAATGAGGTTTTTGAAGCCCTATCGAGGGCTTGTCGCAGTGACGCTGCTGGTGCTGCTGGTGGATAACGTCGGTACGCTGTTGGTTCCCACGATGCTGGCGAACATGGTCAACACCGGTATTACCACGGGCGATATCGACTACATTTTACGCAACGGCCTATACATGTTTATCGCGACCAGCATGGCTAGCGGCGGCACAGTGCTGGGCTGCTATCTTTCGGCGCGCCTGGCCGCCAACGTGGCTTGCGATATCCGCAATGCCGTGTACGACAAATCGCTCGAGCTCGCGGCCAGCGATTTTGAGCGCTTTGGCACCGGATCGATGATCACGCGCTCGCTCAACGACATCAACGTGATTCAGCAGGCGATTCTGCAGACGATTCAGCTGGTGCTGCCCGTGCCGTTTTTGGCTGTGGCGGGCATCATCTTCGCTTGGTTTATCGATCCTGCCATGGGCACGCTTCTGGGCGTAGTCGTTGCGATCGTGCTCGTAGCGGCGGTCTTTACGGTGGCTAACGCCGCGCCGATCTTTATGCGCTTGCAGAGCTTTATCGACCGCATGAACGTGGTGCTGCGCGAGAACATCGTGGGCGTGCGCGTTATCCGCGCATTTAACAAGGAGCGCCACGAGGAGCAGCGACTGGACGAGGTGTTTAGCGATTACGCTGCCAACGCCATCAAGGTCAACCACCTGTTTGTGGGTCTCGATAGTTCCAGCTTCTTTTTGATGAACATCGCCGAGGTGGCGGTGCTGTGGGTTGGCGGCAACCGCGTGGGCGCCCACGCCATGCAGATTGCGAGTATCTCGGCGGTGCTGGAGTATGCAATTCTGATCCTGTTCTTTGTGATGATGGCGCAGATGGTGGTGCTGACGCTTCCGCGTGCTGCCGCGTGCCTGAACCGTGCGCAGCAGGTGTTGGAGATTGAGCCGAGCATCGTCGATGGCGAGCGCACGCTGGATGACGGGGCGCGCGAGCCCCAAGACGAAGCCGATGCGGTGGCCGTGTTCGACCACATGTCGTTTCGCTTTGACGATGCCGACGAGGACACCCTGTGCGACCTGAGCTTTGCCTGCCGTCGCGGTCAGACGACTGCGATCGTTGGCTCGACAGGCTCGGGCAAATCGACGGTGGCAAAGCTTCTGCTGCGCTTCCACGATGCCACCAAGGGCTCCATTCGCCTGAATGGTGTGGACCTGCGCGAGCTTACGCAAGACGAAATCCGCGGGCGCATTGCCTATGTGCCGCAGAAGGCGTGGCTGTTCTCGGGCACGGTGGCGAGCAACCTTCGCTTTGGTAACGAAGGCGCGACCGAGGGCGACATGCTTCACGCGCTTGAGGTTGCCCAGAGCACCTTTGTACTCGACCAACCGCAGGGGCTCGATACCCCGGTGGCGCAGGGCGGTACGAACTTTTCGGGCGGCCAGCGCCAGCGTTTGGCAATCGCCCGTGCGCTCATGAAGCATGCCGATCTATATATCTTCGATGACAGTTTTTCGGCCCTGGACTTTAAGACCGATGCCGCCCTGCGTCATGCGTTGCAAGACGAGACGCGTGACGCTGCGGTGCTCATCATCGCGCAGCGCATCTCGACGATCTTGCACGCCGACCAGATCGTCGTGCTCAAGGATGGCGAGGTTGTGGGCTTGGGCACGCATAGCGAGCTTATGGAAACCTGCGAGGTGTACCGCGCCATCGCGGAATCGCAAATGAAGGGAGGTGAGTAGCATGACCGAGGAGCTCAAGAAGCAGGGCGGCGTTGATGACGCCGCTGCCGCGGGACTGGTCGAGGAAACGGCTGCCGTGGCACCCGAGCTGGATGACGCCGCCAAGGCTGCAGCCGAGCGCGAGGCTCGCCGCCAAGCGCTCTACGAGGAAAACGAGCGCGCCGAGGACGAGCGCGCCCGCGCTGAGGCGGAGCGCATGCGCGATGTGGACGACGAGGACGAGGACGAGAAACCCCGCGACACCTGGGCGACGGTGCGCCGCCTGTGGAGCGAGGCTGCCGGCGACCATTGGCGCTTCTATATCGTGTTCGCGAGCATTGTGTTCTATGCCATCTTTAACACCGCTGCGCCGGCATATAGCGCCCGTGTGATCGATGAGCTGTGGGGCCACATTCAGGTGGCGTTTGCCAACAACGCCACCTTCAACATCACCTGGGAGAACTGCGGCAGGACCATCTTCATCTACTTTATGATTTGGACGGCTGCCGCCTCGTTCTACGCGCTCCAGAGCTTTTTGATGTCGAGCGTTGCCGAACGCCTCAACCTGTGCCTACGCAACCGCATCGCACAAAAGCTCAACCGTCTGCCGCTTGCCTTTTTTGACGCGCATCGTCCCGGTGAGGTCGTCAGCCGTGCGACCAACGACTTGGACAAGATGTCCGAGAGCATGCAGCGCGGCTTGCTGCAGCTGCTGGTGTCGATTGGCACCGTGGTGGGCGCCGTGAGCGTGATGTTCGTGTTTAGCGTGCCACTTACGCTGGTCTTTTTGTTCTTTACGGCGTTGTCGCTGCTGGTGACCAAGGTGGTCTCGCGCCGCACGCATGACGTAACCGGTGAGCGCCAAGAGTGGGTGTCCAAGATTACGAGTGCGGTCGAGGAAGGCTATTCGGGCCGTCTGGTAATCCGCGCGTTTAACCGCGAACGCCAAAGTTCTGCCGAGGTGCACCAGGCCTCGGGCGAGCTGGCACGCGTGAGTGCCAAGGCCGACTTTATGATTAACGCCGTCGGCCCCGCGGTGCGCTTTATCGGCCGCCTGGCACAGATCGTGATTGCGATTGTGGGCTGCAGTATGCTGGTTGTCGGCCACATGACCGTCGGCGTGTTCCAGGCGTTCTTCCAGTTTATCTACGAGGCGTCCGAACCCATGACGCAGCTGTCGTTTACCTTCAACTCGCTGCAGAGCGCGTTGGCGAGTGCGGAGCGCGTGTTCGACCTGCTCGATGAGCCCGAGATGGAGGCCGATCCGCTGCCGGACGAGGCCGCCAAGCTGCCGGGTCGCGTTGAGGGTCGCGTCTCCTTTGAGCACGTGCGCTTTGGTTATTCGCCCGACAAGCCGCTCATGCGCGACGTGTCGTTTGCCGCCGAGCCGGGCCAAAAGATCGCGGTGGTGGGAACCACGGGCGCGGGCAAGACCACGCTCATCAATCTGCTCATGCGCTTCTACGAGATCGACGGTGGCCGCATTACCCTCGACGGCGTGGACACGAGCCGCATGGACCGCGGCGAGCTGCGCCAGCAGTTTGGCATGGTGTTGCAGGACGCCTGGTTGTTCGATGGCACCATTGCCGAGAACATCGCCTATGGCTGTCCCGAGGCGACGCGCGAGGAGATTGTCGCGGCCGCGCGTGCCGCTCAGGTCGACTTCTTTGTGCGCACTATGCCGCAGGGCTACGACACGCGTGTGGCTAACGATGCCGAGAGCATCAGCCAGGGCCAACGTCAGCTGCTGACCATCGCGCGCGTGCTGCTCAACAACCCGGCGATCCTCATCCTGGACGAGGCGACGTCGAGTGTGGACACGCGCACCGAGCTCGCCATCGGCCGTGCTATGGATGCGCTCATGCGCGGGCGCACGAGCTTTGTGATCGCGCACCGTCTGTCGACGATCGTCGATGCCGACCTCATCCTGGTCATGGATCACGGCAATATCATCGAGCAAGGTACGCATAAGGAGCTGCTGGCTGCCGAGGGCGCTTACGCCGACCTCTACCTAAGCCAGTTCGCATAAGGTGACAAAGGGGCAGTCCCGCATGTCACATCGAAAAGAAGGCGCGCCGGGGGCGGATTCCCCGGCGCGCCTTTTGTGTTGGCGTTCATGCTGTGGCGGTTGCCCGCGGCCCTAGCGCTCGTCCACGAGCTTGGCGACGAGGGCCTTGAGCTCGGCCACCTCTCGCTCGAGTTCTTTGACGCGGCGGGCGTTCTCGGTGATGCCTTGACGGTTGAGGGCACTCTGCTCGGCGGCATCGTCGGGCATGTACTCGCGGTGCTGCTTGGCGTCGAAGCTCTCCTCGAACACGCGGCAGCCGTTGCGCTTGATGATGCGGCCTGGCACGCCCACGACGGTGCAGTTGTCGGGCACGTCCTTGACGACGACCGAGTTGCCGCCAATCTTGACGTTGTTGCCGATGCGAATGTTGCCAAGCACCTTGGCGCCCGTGCCCACCGTGACATTGTTGCCCAGGGTGGGGTGGCGCTTGCCGGTTTCGTTGCCGGTGCCGCCGAGCGTGACGCCCTGGTAGAGCACGCAGTTGTCGCCCACGATGGTAGTTTCGCCGATAACGACGCCCATGGCGTGATCGATAAAGAAATGCTTGCCGATCTGCGCAGCGGGATGAATCTCGACGCCGGTGATGTGGCGGGTGATTTGCGAGAGCACACGGGCGAGTGAGCGATGACCATGCTCCCACAGCCAGTGCTCGGGCACGTGGTTCCACTTGGCGTGCAAGCCAGGATAGGAAAGGAAAATGACCAGACCGTTTTGCGCAGCGGGGTCTTGCGCCTGGACGGTCTTGATATCCTCACGAATGGTATTGATAAAGCTCACCGGCCGCCCTCCCTTAGCGCCGCGACAATGCAATTCAATAAAGTATAGCGATTCGCTAGGGATTAGGAAGAAGAATCTTAGCTGCTTTGCGCGACAAGTGTCAGTTATGCAAACTTGCTGGTAATGGAGTCATGCTTTTGTGGGGTTGCGCACGAGGGGGCGCCGCAACCGTATACTGGTCAACTTGGACGTGTCCGCGCCCACAACTGAGAGGTTTTACTTCATGGGTTTCATCAATTTTATCGCCGAGCTGCTTAAGGATCCGCGCACCGCGATCGCCAGCTGGATCGCCGCCGGCCCGCTTATGGCCTACGGCTGCGTGTTCCTGATCATCTTTATCGAGACGGGCGTGGTGTTCTTCCCGTTCCTTCCCGGTGACTCACTGCTGTTTGCCTCGGGCTTCTTTGCCCATAACGGCGGCTTTAACATCGTGGCGCTTCTGGCCACCGCATGGGCCGCAGCCATCCTGGGCGATCAGTGCAACTTTATGATTGGCCACTTCTTTGGCCGCAAGATCATCGCCTCGGGCAAGTGCCTGTGCGACCTCTATAAAAACCCGGAGCAGGCTAAAAAGGCTATCCGGTCCGGGGTGCGCATGTTCCAGATCGGCTCTCCCCTCCAGCTGCTCAGCGGCGGGTTCAAGGAGCTGATCCAGGGCGTGAAAGCGCGCATGTGACGGCGGCGCGCCCCATGAAAATCAAAGGAGTGAAGAACCTGTGATCGGACGTACAAATATCCGGCAGCGGCTGCGGAACAACGATGTGGTCATCTCCGCCATGCTGCGTTTCCCCAGTCCGGCGGCCATGGAGATCATGGCCCTGGCGGGGGTGGACCTGGTCATCATCGACAACGAGCACTCCCCCATCGAGGCCGAGACCACCGCCGCGCTCGTGCGCGCCGCCGAGCTGAGCGGCATCTGCCCGATCGCGCGCGTGCGCGAGATCAGCCGCCCCGCCGTGCTCAAGCTGCTCGACGTCGGCGTACAGGGCCTGATCGTGCCGAACGTCAAGACGCTCGAGCAGGTGCAGGAGCTCGTGAACTACGCGAAATATTACCCCATCGGCCAGCGGGGCTTCTGCCCGTCGCGCAAGGACGGCTGGGGCTTTGACGGGCTCGGCTCCGTGCCGGAGACCATGCGCCACTTCAACGGCGAGACCCTGCTCTTCCCGCAGTGCGAGACCGCCGAGGCGCTCGCCATCATCGAGGACATCTGCGCCGTGGACGGCGTGGTCGACGGCTTCCGCAAGGGCTTTGACGCCATGGCCTACAGCCTCGACGCCGCGCTGTTCATCCAGGGCGTGAAGCGCAATGTGGAGGATATCCGAAGCCGGCTGCAATGAGATAGAATACGACGCAAAAGGCGCGCACCAGCCGGTGCGCGCCTTTTTTGCATACCTCAATGCTTGTCGCCGCAGAAGGCAGCCTCGTCGTTCGACCAGCCGCGGTCGAGCAGCCAGTAGGTCGTCTCGTCATCGGCCGCCATCTCATCGTCCGTCAGCTCGCGGTCCTGGTGTTGGCGGCCCCACTTGAGCAGCTCATAATTGCGCAGCTCCTTGAGCGTGAAGGGCAGGCCCAGCTCCTCCGCCACCGGCAGGAGCACGTGCTCGGTCATCACGTCACGGATCTCGAGACTGCCGGGATAGCAGTCCATCGCCTGCTGCACGCGCGCCTGCAGGGCGGGGTC
>CABSUD010000055.1:0-7158 GCA_902480795.1 uncultured Collinsella sp.
GTATGGCAAAAGGAAAAGTGGGTTTAAAAGTTCCCTCTAAAAACGAATTACTAAAGAAATATGGGTCATCAATAGTACTTGCTTCTGAAACAAAAGAAACAGGTCTATGGTTACCCAGTACTTTCTTTGCATTGAATTATACCTTTGGTGGAGGAATCCCATTTGGTAAAATTCTAGAAGTAGCAGGAGAAGAATCATCTGGTAAATCACTTATAGCATATAACTTTGCTTATTCATGTCAACAATTAGGAAGTCATGTAATATGGGTAGATGCAGAACAATCTTGGATGAATTCTTGGGCTCAAACTAATGGAGTTGATCCAGAAAGAGTTACAGTAGTAAATGATACTCGTATTGAAAATGTGGCTGATGCAGTAGCAGACTTAGCCTTATATTTCAGGTCTCAATTAACTCATAACGAACCTATTCTTCTGGTAATAGATTCAGTTGCTGCTATGGATTGTGCAGATAACATAGATTCTAAAATGACTGATGCTAAGGCAGAGATGGGAGGTAGAGCAAAGGCTTTGTATAAATACTTCCGTATCAGAAGCGAATTATTTTATCGACTGGGAGTTACACAGATTTATATTAATCAATTAAGAACTGCATTGAATGTTGGATTCGGAAAAGATAATACAACAACTACAGGAGGCGCAGCACTTAAGTTCTACGCTTCAATCAGAGCTGCTTTCTATTCAGGAAGATCTATCACTGTTAAGCAAAAGGGTAAAGAACGCAAAGCTGGGAAACTCGTCACGGTTCGACTTATTAAAAATAAAGTTGCTCCTCCAAGACCTACAATCACCTTCTTGTCGTAGGCGGCCTGCGCGGCGGCGCGGGCGACATCCTCGGCGGCAACACCGCTCGCGGACAGCGAGGCAGCGGTGCGGTCGGACGTGGCAACAAAACTCTTGTGCTCCACACCTTCAAGAATCTGATCGTCGGTCATGGTCTCATCGGCCATGGAATACCTCTTTCTAGACAGCCCAAGCTAGCGCAGCTGGGCGTAATGGTTGTAAATCGTAATAGCCGTGGGATAAAGATAACGCCCGGACTGGATCACATAGACCAGACCCTGCGCAAAACAGGAGAAGAACAACTCGTCGAGCGAGGACTTCCCCACCATCTTGCGCAGCGCATGGGCATAATCGCCGTGGCGGTTGGGTTCGATAGCATCGGCCACAAAGACCACCATATCGAGCGGCGTCATGTCGCAGGCGCCCACGGTGTGACGGTCGACAGCCTGGAAAACGGCCGGCGATAGCTCGGGAAATAGCTGCGGAAGCTCATAGGCGGCAACCGGGCCATGTAAAAGCGGCGTCGCGGCAGACGGAGAGCCGGCAATCTTAATGCCGTAATGCAGAGCGCGCGTAACCAGCTCGTCGTCGGAGAGCACTTTGTCCCAGTCATGGATCAGACCGGCAGCAGCGGCATCAAAGCGGTCAACGCCGTAGACCTCGGCCAGATGAAGTGCGGTCTCGGCAACACCCAGCGAATGCACATAGCGCTTGCGCTTATCCTTCATGCGAACATCGAGCAGCTCTTGAATGCGCTTGAGCAGCGCGCTCTCATCGCCCTCAAACTGATCCTCTACCGACAACGTAGACCCCCATCACTCAAAATCTTCTTGGCCCAAATCGGCATATAGCCTGCGTTTGCGAATGTAGCCGAGCACGGACTCGCTCGTAAGATAGCGCACGCTCATACCGCGAGCAACTCGCTTACGAATGTTCGTCGAGCTGATCGCCAGCGCCGGAATCTGAATATAGCGCACGTCGAACGGCAGCCCCGACTCTTTGATTCGGGCACGCGCCGTATCGATATCAAAGCCCGGTCGTGTCGCCGCAATAAAGGTAGCAAGCTCAGCGATTCGTTCGGCATCATGCCAGGTAACAATATCGATAATCGCGTCGGCGCCCGTAATAAAGTAGAGCTTTACCTGCGGCGGGTAAAAGTCGCGAAGGGCATGAAGCGTATCGGCCGTATAGGTTACACCCGGACGGTCAATCTCGAACCGACTCGCCAAAAAGGCCGGGTTCGCAGCGGTGGCGAGGACCGTCATGGCATAACGGTCCTCGGCAGGCGTCACCGGCTTGTCAAGCTTAAAGGCAGGAGAGCCCGCCGGCATAAAGAGCACTGCGTCCAAGTCGAGCGACTCGCGCGCCTGCTCGGCGGTCACCAGGTGCCCGTAATGGATGGGATCAAAGGTGCCACCCATAATGCCGAGCCTAAACTCCTGCCCGTCCTCTAGAGGAAGCTCGGGCAGACCGATTCCACCGCGCAGCGACATGGCTTACTCGCCCTCCGAGGTCTCGGCATCGCCCGCGGCATCCGCCGCATCGACAACCTCGACGCCCTCATCCGCAGCATCGGCCACGTCAATGGCCTCGACGGCAACGTCCTCGTCAGCATCCTCGAGCTCCTCGTACTCCGAGAAGTCCTCGGCGCCCTCAAAGTCAAAGGCGCGCTGGCAAATGCGGACCTCGTCGCCGGCACGGCAACCGGCCTTCTCGAGCGCGTCGTCAACACCCATACGCGCAAACTTATGCTGCAGGTAAATGACGGCTTCCTCGTTTTCCCAGTCGGTCTGGATGACCATGCGCTCGATGGCACGACCGACCACGCGGAAGGCACCGGGCTCTTCCTGAACGATGCGGAAACGCTTCTCACGCTGCAGGCGACGGCGCTCCCACTCATCGTCGCGCAGAACGACCGGCTCATCCGAGACAGCCAACTCGGCGCGTAGCTTAGCCACCTGCTCGCCCACGGCAAGCATCAGCGTATTGAGGCCGGCGCCCGTCACGGCAGACACGGCAAAGAACATATGTCCATCGTCGAGCGCTGCGCGCTTAAGGTCGGCAATCTTGTCGGCCGTGCCCGGCGCGTCGCACTTGTTGGCAACGACGATCTGCGGACGCTCCGAGAGCTCGGCGCCATACTGCTCGAGCTCGCGGTTGATAATGTGGTAATCCTCGACCGGATCGCGATCCTCAAAACCACCCGTCATGTCGACGACGTGCATAATCAAGGCCGTACGCTCAATGTGGCGCAGAAACTGGTGACCCAGGCCCTTGCCCTCGCTCGCGCCCTCGATCAAACCGGGAACGTCGGCAACGACGTAAGAATATTCGCCGGCACGCACCATGCCGAGATTCGGCACGAGCGTGGTGAACGGGTAGTCGGCGATCTTGGGGCGGGCGGCACTCATGCGCGCGATGAGAGATGACTTACCCACCGAGGGGAAGCCCACGAGCGCGGCATCGGCCATAAGCTTCATCTCGAGCTCAATCCAGTGCTCCTCGGCCGGCTCGCCCAGCTGGGCGAACGCGGGCGCGCGGCGCACCGACGTCACAAAGTGCGTGTTGCCCAAACCGCCGGCACCGCCGGGCGCCACGACGACGCGCTCGCCGTCGTGCACCAGGTCGGCAATCTCGAACATCGGGGTCTGCGTCTCGGGGTCGAGCTCGCGCACCACGGTACCCATAGGGACCTTGAGAATCAGGTCCTCGCCGCTCTTGCCGTTACGACGGGCACCCTGCCCGTGCGTGCCGCGCTCGGCGCGAAAGTGATGCTTAAAGCGGTAATCGATCAGCGAAGACAGCTGAGCATCGGCCTGGATGACGACATTGCCGCCACGACCGCCGTCGCCGCCATCGGGGCCGCCCTTGGGGACAAATGCCTCGCGCCTAAACGACATGCATCCGGCTCCGCCGTCGCCGCCGCACACGTTAATGCGGCTGATATCGGTGAACTGTGACAACAGAATCGCCTCCTACAAAAAAGAGGGAGACCCTTGAATCCTAAAACTCAAGTGCCTCCCACATATGTGCTCTATGAAGGGTGAATTACGCGTTCGCGAGCGGGCGTACGCTGACCCTGTGCTTGATACCCTTGTGGAACTCAACGGTACCGTCGACCAGCGCGAACAGCGTGTCGTCCTTACCACGGCCAACGTTCTCACCCGGGTGGATGTGCGTGCCGTGCTGACGGACGAGAATCGTGCCCGTGGTTACCGTCTGGCCGGCATAGCGCTTCGTGCCAAGGCGCTGACCGCGGGAGTCACGGCCATTACGGGAGGAACCGAGTCCTTTTTTGTGTGCCATTGTGTATACCTACTCTTTCGTTACGAGTGTAATCTACTCGGCGACGGGAGCCTCGGCAACAGCCTCAGCCTCTGCCTTGACAGCCTTCTTGGCGCGGGAGGTAGCCTGAACCTTCACGATCTTCAGCTTGGTGAGCTGCTGACGGTGACCCTTCAGACGACGATAGCGCTTGCGCTTGTGGAACTTGAAGACCAGCTGCTTCTCGCCCTTGAACTGCTCAACGATCTGAGCGGTAACCTTGGCCTTGGCCAGCTTGTCGGGATCGGTGACGATCTTCTTACCATCGTTGAGGAAGATAACCGGCAGGGTGACCTTGTCGCCCTCATTGCCCTCGATCTTCTCGACGGTGATGACATCGTCGGTGGCGACCTTGTACTGCTTGCCGCCCGTGTTAACGATTGCGTACATGTTTACTTGCCCTTCATGCATCAGTTAGTGCAACAGCCGAATATAGTAGCAGGCGAAAATACCCCCGTCAACGAGTATGTGGAGCAAATCCACAAGTTCGCACAGGTATGGGGCTGACGAGTCGGCCCTCGTCGTCCTCGCATGCTTGATTCTGACGCTCGACATCGTAGGAGCAGATGGTCACGAGGTCTTGCATACCGGTGGAAACAATAGGTGCATCCACGCCCGGGGTCAAGCCCTGCAACAAAACATCAGCAGCAGAAAGCAAAATTTCCGGACGCATGGAGCCCTCGTTGTCGGCATGGGTGTCGAGCATGAGCACCAAATGGTCCGGGCGCTCCCCCGCCGTGAGCTCATAGCCCACGAGCGTGTGATCCAAATCTAAGCGCTTGCTCTTTTTGCCGCGCGCGTAGTCGATGCCGTGGCCCGCGCGCAGCGTGTCGATCGCACGACGCACCTCGTCGGCGCTTACGGGCGCCTCGGGATCCAAGTGCAGGTCGATGCGATACGACAGGCGCGTGAGCTGCGCCGTCAACGCCGGCGTGCGCACGTCGATGTACGCCGCCTCGATGGGCGCCAGATCGGCCGGAGACGCCGCAGCCAGGCGCCCAAACGCCTCGTCGAGCGCCACGAACTCGGTCATAAACAGGTCATACCACTCGCAGGTCGACGACGTACCCACCGGTAGCGCCGAAGAGAAGCCCACGCGCATGTGCGGAGAGAAGCCCTGCGTGACGGCATAGGGAAGTCCCGCACGGCGCACGATGCGCTCAATGGTATGGATTACTTCGAGATGGCCCAGGTACTTTAGGCGATCGCGCTTGCCATAGCGAACACGAAGCCTAAAGAGCGAGGGGTTGTCGGTCAGGCGCTCACTCATGCGCGATCACCCATCAATACATTCTTGGCGTGGAGCGTGGGGCAGATTCCGCAGCCGGTGCACGACGTGCGGGTGCAGTCGGGAGTCGTGACGCCCTCGAGCGAGCGACGGTACTCGCGTTCGAGGAAGCCGCGCGTGCAGCCGGGGCTCACATGCTCCCACGGCAGGCGCCAGTCCAACTCGTAGGGCAGGTGCACGAGCTCATTGAGGTCAATGCCGTTTTTGGCAGCAGCCTCCTTCCAGTTCTCGAGCGAGAAATGCTCTACCCAGGCGTCAAAGCGAGAGCCCGAGCGCCAAGCGTCGATGATGACGGGCGTCATGTCACGACCGGCGCGGGACAGCGCGGCCTCGATGAGCGAGGTCTCGGCATCGTGGTAATGCACGCGGACGGCACGGTTGCGAACGCTCGTGATAAGCAGCTTCTGGCGACGCTTGACGTCGTCGTAGTCGAGCTGCGGGCACCACTGGAACGGCGTGGCAGCCTTGGGGATAAAGACCGAAACCGAAATCGACACCGAGATCGAGCCGCGACGAGCCTTGGGCACCACGGAGCGACCGAGCTCCAGCACGTGATCGGCCAGATTGGCGATGGCCACGATGTCCTCGTCGCGCTCGCCGGGAAGGCCCATCATAAAGTAGAGCTTCATGCGGTTCCAGCCGGCCTCGAAGGCCGCCTTGGCCGCACGGTCCAGGTCCTCCTCGGTCACGTTCTTGTTAATGATGTCGCGCATGCGCTGGCTGCCGGCCTCGGGCGCGAACGTCAGGCCGCCCTTCTTTTCGCCGGCAACCGACTCGGCCATATCCACGCCAAACGAATCCAGGCGCTGCGACGGAATAGACACGCGAATACCCGTATCCTCCAGGCGACGGTTGAGCCTGCCGAGCACGTCCCGAATGCAGGAGTGGTCGGTCGTGGAGAGCGAGGTCAGCGACACCTCATCATAGCCGGTCTTTTCCAGACCCTGAATCACCGACGAGACAATCTGGTCGGCCGAGCGCTCGCGCACCGGGCGATACGTCATGCCGGCCTGGCAAAAACGACAGCCGCGGGCGCAGCCGCGAAGGATCTCGATAGACAGGCGGTCGTGGACTAGCTGCGCATAGGGTACGCACGACTGCGACAGCGGATTCGTGGCGCCGAAATCCTCGACGACGCGCTTGTAGACCACGGTCGGCGCATCCTTGCCCTCACGCGGCACGGTGTAGCCATGCGGCGAGCAGGGCTCGTCGTGACGAACCTCATAGAGCGACGGCACGTAGTTGCCGGCAATGGATGCAAGCTGCTCGACAATCTGCGCGCGCGGGACCCCTTCGTCACGCAGGCGGCGATGCAGCTGGCAGGTCTCGAGCAGCGATTCCTCGCCCTCACCGATGAGGATGGCATCGAAGAAGGCCGCGTACGGCTCGGGGTTGTACACCGAGGGGCCGCCGGCGATGATGATGGGGTCGTCTTCGCCTCGGTCGGCCGCCAACAGTGGAATGCCAGCGAGGTCGAGTGCCTCGAGGAAGTTCGTCACCGCCATCTCGTGCGGCACATGCAGACCGACGATATCAAACGAAGCGACCGGCGCTGCACCCTCGAGCGAGAGCAGCGGAATGCCCGCCTCGCGCATGGCGTCACCCATATCGGGCCACGGCACATAGCCGCGCTCGCAGGAGATGCCCTCGGCCTGGTTAAGGATGTTGTAGAGGATGGCGATGCCCTGGTTGGGCAGACCGACCTCGTACACATCCGGGTAGATCAGGCAGCAACGGTAGTCGGCA
>CABSUD010000056.1:0-7118 GCA_902480795.1 uncultured Collinsella sp.
TTTTTTCTGCGGCATGAGCGGGGCGGCGCAGCCCACCGCGGCGGTTTGTCTCAATCTGTAACATCTAGACGGCAATATCGGCTCCAGATGTTACAGATCGAGACGTTTCCAGACGACGCCGACCTTTTGTCTCAATCTGTAACAACTAGGTCCAATTTTGCCGAGTTACTGTTACAGATCGAGACAAACCGCCGCAGACGCCCATCACAGCACAGATAAAACCCGCCAAAATAAACCTGTCCCTTTTTGGCAAGTTTGCTAGAGGAGGTTGGGATGGACAAGGCTGAGTTGCGGCGGGCGGTGATTGCTCGGCGTGATGCTCTTGATTTGGACTTGCGGGCAGCGAAGTCTGCCGTTATCTGCGCGCGGCTTGTTGAGCTGTTGGATCGCTTGGATGCCGCGGCGCCGCACACCGTTGCCATCTATGCCGCGATGGGCTCCGAAGTCGACTCAGCCGCGTTTGCCGCAGCTGCCGCCAAACGCGGCTGGCGCGTGGCCTATCCGTGCATGCTCTCGGCAACAGACGCCGCAGCTTGTGGCCAGCGCATGTGTATGCGGGCAGTTGCCGCCGACGATGCGTCCGCGGCTCCGTTTATCGCCCACCCCACGCGGGCCTTCGAGGCCACGGACATCGACAGCAACCACTTCCCTATCGTGCCTGCCGAGGCTCTCGACATGATCGTCGTGCCGCTCGTAGCCTTCGACCGCGCCAGCGCGCGCTTGGGCTACGGCGGCGGTTGCTACGACCGCTACCTACCCACGCTTTCGGCCGCATGTCAGATCATCGGCATCGCCTTTGACGAGCAGCGCGTCGGCCACGTTCCCACCGACGCCCACGACCTGCCGCTGCCCCACATCGTCAGCGCCTAACGGCTGGCGCACCTCCCGACGGCCTAGTGCTCCTCGCCGGCACGAGCTAGGTCGTAGGGCGTGGTCTGGTAGACGTAGTAGTTGAGCCAGTTGGTGTAGAGCAACTGAGCCTGGCTGCGCCAGACGTTACGCGGCTCGGCGGTGGGGTCGTCATTCGGGAAGTAATGCGCCGGCACCTCCGGGTTGAGTCCGCGCTTCACGTCGCGCTCGTACTCCAAGCGCAACGTGTCGGTATCGTACTCGGGATGGCCAAAGACAAAGAAGCGGCGGCTGTCGGTCGACTTGACGATGTACAAGCCCACCTCGTCGGACACGGCCACGACCTCAAGCTGCGGCTCGGCCTCCACGTCCTCGCGGCGCACATCGGTGTTGCGCGAATGCACGGCATAGAAACGGTCGTCGAAGCCGCGGACCAGCGGGCTTTGCGGCTTCACCAGATAATGCTCGAACACACCGCTCGCCTTTGCCGGCAGGTCGTACTTCTGGATACCGTAATGATGGTAGAGCCCCGCCTGCGCGCCCCAACAAATGTGCAGCGTAGAGTGCACGTGCGTGGTGGACCAATCCATGATCTGGCAGAGCTCGGGCCAGTAGTCGACCTCTTCGAACGGCATCTGCTCCACCGGCGCGCCCGTGATGATCAGGCCGTCGTAGTGGATGTCGCGGATGTCGTCGAACGTGCGGTAGAACGTCTCCAGGTGGCCGGCGCTCACGTGCGTGGCCTCGTGCGTTTTGGTACGCAGCAGATCCACCTCCACCTGCAGCGGCGTGTTGGAGAGCTTGCGCATGATCTGCGTCTCGGTGGCGATCTTGGTGGGCATGAGGTTGAGGATGAGCACGCGCAGCGGACGAATGTCCTGGTGCAGCGCGCGGTACTCGGTCATGACAAAGATGTTCTCGCTCTCGAGCTGCGCGGCGGCAGGGAGGGCGTCGGGGATGCGAATGGGCATGGATGCTCCTTACGAGTCAGTTGCAACTATGGTACAACGACCGGCTCCATCCGCGCGAGCACATCGCCCAGCGATGCCGTCAGCAGCCCAAATCACTCCAAAAGTAGAGATTAAGGCATGTCCAAAAATCTACGGCGCTTTAGCCTAGCAAAGTGGCAGCAGGACGATACAATGGTTCGACGCGAAAAACTCGGCCGAAAGGATACGTATATGTACCAGACGCGTAAGATCGGTGTGGTCGGCCAGGGCCACGTAGGAGCACATGTCGCCAACAGCCTGCTCATGCAGGGCATTGCCGATGAGCTGTACCTGTGCGATATCAACGAGGCCAAGGTGACGTCCGAGGTCCAGGACCTGCGCGACTCCCTTTCGTTTGTCCCGTACAACACCAAGATCGTCAACTGCTATGACCACTACGAGGAGCTAGCCTGCTGCGACGTCATCGTCAACGCCGCCGGCAAGGTCGCGCTGGCCGCCGGCAACCGCGACGGCGAGCTGTTCTTTACCACCGACGCCGCCCGCACCTTTGCCAAGCGCATCGTCGACGCCGGCTTTGACGGCATCTTCGTGAGCATCTCCAACCCCTGTGACGTCGTGTGCACCGAGCTGTGGCATCTGACCGGCTACGATCCCAAGAAGATTATCGGCTCGGGCTGCGGCCTGGACTCCGCCCGCCTGCGCACCGAGATCTCCAAGAAGGTCGGCGTGAGCCCCAAGTCCATCGACGCCTACATGATCGGCGAGCATGGCTTTAGCCAGCTGGCAGCCTTTAAGGCCGCAACCATCGCCGGCAAGAGCCTTAACGAACTTCAGGCCGAGAACCCCGACAAGTATGCCTTCGACCACATGGAGGTCGAGGAGCTCGCACGCAAGGGCGGCTATGTGACCTACCAGGGCAAGCAGTGCACCGAGTACGCCGTCGCCAACTCCGCCGCGCGCGTCTGCGCCGCTGTGTTGCACAACGAGCACGCCGTGCTTTCGGCATCCACGCTCATGACCGGCCAGTATGGCGAGGAGGGTATCTTTACCTCCCTGCCGTGCGTGATCGGCGCCGAGGGCGTCGAGGAGGTCTACACGCTGGACCTTTCCGAGCACGAGCTCGAGGGCTTCCACAAGAGCTGCCAGCACATCCGCGACAACATCGCCCAGCTCGATTGGTGGGATACCGAGGCCTACGACGCCAAGTAAGCCGCTGGCTGCCGCAACCTTGCGAATCGAAGGTGAATGCTTTTCCCGTTACCTAGTACCGCTCGATGCCCATGTAGCGACGAATCTCAGGGCTGTGGTCGAACACCTTTCCGCGGGCGGCGCGCAGCTCGCAGCTCATGTTGTAGAAGAATATCGGCTCCAGGAACGAACGCACGTTGGCAGGCACCTCGCCCACGCCGTACTCGAGTGCATCGAGCACCATTACCGTATCGGTATGCGTGTTGAGGAACGCAAGAGCGCGCTCCTCCATGGGGCGGCACTCCCCTGCGCCAAGCTGCACAAAGTAAAACACGCCGGGCTCGGTGGCCTCGAAGGGACCGTGGAAGTACTCGCCGGAGTGGATGTAGCAGCAGTGCTGCCACTGCATCTCCATGAGCGAGCAGATGGCCATGGCGTAGGTCTGGCTAAAGTTGGGTCCGGAGCCCAGGATATAGAAGAACTTGTGCCGCTGACAGAGCTCGGCAAAGCGGGCGCCCAGCTCGGCGTTGACCTTCTCGCGGGCGGCGGGCAGCAGCGCATCCATCTGCTTTAGGCCCTCGTACATGTCGGCGAGTGCCTCGTAGCCTTCCTGCTGGTCGAGCAGCTCGGCGGCGATCAGAGCGCCGATGCCCTGCGGCACCTCGGCCTGCGGCACGCCCTCGCCCCAGGGGTAGACCCAGGTGGTCCACTTGCCGTTGTCGATCTTGGAGCCCTCGCAGTCGGTGAGGGCAACGACCTCGGCGCCGGCAGCCAGCGCCATCTCGCAGCCGTCGACGACCTCCTGCGTGTTGCCGCTGTGGCTGCAGGCAATAACGAGCGACTTCGGCCCTAGGCTCTTGGGGGCCATCAGGCAAAACTCGCGTGCAGTGTAGACCGTCGAGGTAAACGTGGTGGCCTCGCGCTTGAGCAGCTCGTTGGCCGGCATCAGGTCGATCATCGAACCGCCGCAAGCGATCCAAAAGACGTTCTCGATCCTGCCTTTGCGCTCGATGATTTCCTGAACCAGATCATGTGCGTTCATCCTGGTTTTCCTCCTTGTGTGGCGGTTTTGAACGACGACAGCTCGTACCTGCAGTCGTTCTATGTTGTCCTATTTATAGCACGCACGATGACGCTCGTGAAGCCATTTCGCCAAACTTGTTCTATGTTGTTCTATCTGTGGATGTTAGATGTCGAACACGTAGCGCGAGCCCACAATCTTTTGACGCCCAAGCAGCAAGGGCCGCTCGTCCGCATCGGTAAAGTACGCCTCCATATAGAAGAGTGGCTCACCGACTGGGATCTCGAGCAGTGGCGCGACTTGAGCGTCGGCAAGCGCAATCTCCACGGTACAAGGGTCGGATTTGAGCGGCGCGCGGCCCGAATGCTCGGCAACGAGCGCAAAGATTGAGTTATCGGTGAGGTCCTCGTCGGCAAGCGTCTGCAGATAGGGATGGTCAGCCAGCACAAAGGCGTTGTTCTCGAGCATGACGGGCACGCCGTCTGCCGTGCGCACACGCTCGACCACGATGAGCTCGCAGCCGGGTTCCACCCCAAAAAACGCCGCGTCCTCGCGCGTCGCCGCAACCACCGTGCGCGACACCAGGCGTGCTCCGGCCACCATGTCGTTGGCAGCGCAACCCTCGGAAAAGCTCTGAACGTCACCCTTCTGGACAATCTTGCGCTTGAGCTTGGGCGCGCACACGAACGTGCCCCTCCCCTGCTGGCGGTTGAGATACCCCGCGCGCGACAGCTCCTCGATGGCGCGGCGCACGGTGACGCGTCCCACACCATAGGACTTAGCGAGCTCCATCTCGGAAGGAATGCGCGAGCCGGATGTGTACACGCCACGCGCGATCTCGCCCTTTAGGTCGTCCATAACCTGCTGGTACAGCGGCACAGCGGACACCTCAGTGCGCTCGGTTTTATCGTCGGATGCCATCGTTATGCTCCATTCCGTGCATGCTCGGACTCAAACTCTTCAATCGCCGCCATAAACTGCTCGCCAAAGGCGTCGGCCTTTTTCTCGCCGATGCCGTTGACCTGGATAAGCTCGTCGCGCGTCTGTGGGCGTAGGCGGCACAGGCCGCGCAGGGCCTTGTCGGAAAAGACCATGTACGGCGCCATCTCCAGCTCAGTCGAAATCTCCTTGCGCAGAGCGAGCAGGAGCTCGAACAACTCGGCATCGTCGCCCACGCGCGGGCGCTGATTCAGCTCGGCCTCCTCGTGCAGCAGGTCCACCGCTCGACGGGCGCGGGCCGAGGCCTTGCGCTTGGACGCGCGACGCTTGACGGTAAAGGCAAACGCCTCATCCTCGACCTCGACGGCACGCGGACCCAGCCCCACGACCGGGTACTGCCCCTGCGAGGTGGCCAAATAACCGCGGCCGCACAGCTGGCCGATGATGTCCTTGATGCGCCCGACCGATTCGCTCGACAGCTCACCGTAGCCGCGGTCCTCGTCCAGATGCATCTGGCGAATGCGCTCGGTGTTGCCGCCGTGGAGCACATCGGCGATGAGCGACTTGCCAAAGCGCATGGGGCGCGTGGCCACATAGCGCACGGCAGCGCGTGCCATATCGGTGACGTCCTCGACCTCGAACTGCGTGAGGCAGTTGCTGCAGTTGCCGCAGCTCTCGACGTCGTCCGTGGCGGTGCCGCCCGTACTGGCCGCGGCATGCTCGGCCGCGGCCTCGTCGCCAAAGTAGCGCAGCATGTATTCGCGCAGGCAGCCGGTGGTATTGCAGTAGCCCTCCATCTGGCTGAGCAGACGATATCGATTCTGGAGCGCCCACGCGCGCTGCTCGTCGTCGAGCGCCTCATCGGCAGCATCGCCGCGGTCGATCAGAAAGCGGCGCATGCGAAAATCGTTGCCGTTCCACAGCAAGTAGCAGCTGGCCGGGTCGCCATCGCGGCCGGCGCGGCCCACCTCCTGGTAGTAGGCTTCGATGCTCTCGGGCACGTTGTTGTGGATCACGTAGCGCACGTTGGGCTTGTCGATGCCCATGCCAAAGGCGTTGGTGGCAACCATCACCTGGATATCGTCGTCGATAAAGGCGCGCTGGCTTTGGCGACGGGCGTCGTTGCCCATGCCGGCATGGTAGCGGCCAACGCGAATGCCGCTGGGGCCCAGTGCCTCGGCAAGCTCGCCTGCCAGCGCATCGACCGTCTTGCGGGTCGAGCAATACACGATGCCGCTCTCGCTCGAATGCGCGATCACGTAGTCACGCACCCACGCGGCCTTGGCCTTGTCGCCCATCTCCTCGCAGCCAAAGTAGAGGTTCTTGCGATCGAAGCCCGTCACCACCGTCGCGGGGTTTTGCAGGCCGAGCATCTGCTGAATATCCGCGCGCACGCGCTCGGTCGCCGTAGCGGTAAACGCCGCCACGATGGGGCGCTGCGGCAGGGAATCGATGAACTCACGAATCTGCAGATAGGCGGGGCGGAAATCCTGGCCCCATTGGCTCACGCAGTGGGCCTCGTCAATGGCCACGAGCGGCACGCCAATGCCGCCGTCCGCCGCGGCCTCCCGCGCAAATGCCAAAAAACGCGGCTCGAGCAAGCGCTCGGGCGCCACGTACATAAGCTGGTAGCGGCCCTCGCGCGCTCGCTTGAGCACGGTGTTTTGCTGGGCCGGAGTAAGGCTGGAGTTGAGATAGCTGGGTCGCGCACCCGCCGCGAGCAACGCACGGGTCTGGTCCTCCATAAGCGACAGCAGCGGACTCACCACAAAGGTGATGCCGGGCAGCATGAGCGCGGGCACCTGGTAGCAAATGGACTTGCCGGCGCCCGTGGGCATAACACCCAGCGCATCGCGACCGGCAAGAATCGCATCGACCATGCGGTCCTGCCCCGGGCGAAACGAGGTGTAGCCAAAATAGGCGCCGAGCGTGTCGAGCGCCATCTGCTGCATGCTATCGGTCATGGTTTCCTAACGTCCAAGTCATCTGCCGCCGATTATACGCCGCCACGCGGACAGCAGCACACGGCCGCCGCCCAGACTAGTCGTTTAAGAACGCCCCCAACGGCTAAGGAGTGTCCCCAGGTGCCGGCAGAGACGATATGAGCAGGACATAAAAACATTGAGAGCCCCTGCTGCATGAAAGACCGCGGATTAGGCCGACAATGGTGA
>CABSUD010000057.1:0-7033 GCA_902480795.1 uncultured Collinsella sp.
CTTAAGCCGATTATCGCGAAGCTGCTCGTCCTTGTCCATGACCATAACCTCGTCGAAGAAGCGGTCAATGGGAGCACGCAGGGCGGCGAGGGCGGCAAATGCGGCCGGGTAGTCCTCGGCAGCAAGGGCGGCATCTACAGCGGTCTGAGCAGCCTCGGAGGCGTCGGCAAGCGCGAGCTCGGCCTCGCCCATCAGGCTGCGGTCGTACTTCGCACCCAGCTCGGGCTTGGAGATGTGCGCGGCGCGGGCATAGGCGGTCGCCAGGTTGTCGAACGTCTCAGCGTCGTTCTTGCGGGCCTCGTCGAGGGCGGCGCAGCGGGCGAAGAAGACGGACGGGGCGATGATGTGCACTGCAGAGACGGCGGCAACGGTATCGGCCGGGATCTTTTCGTCGCGGGCCATGCTCACCAGGCGGCCATGGAAGAAGTCACGAACCTGCTGGGCGACCTCGGCGGCGTCGAACTCAATGCCCTGCTCGCCATAGAGCTCGAGGGCGAAGTCGATAAGCGACGTGGGGTCGATCGGCAGACGGTCGCGCAGGATATTGATGATGCCGATAGCGGCACGACGCAGCGCGTAGGGGTCCGAAGAGCCGGTCGGGGGCTCGCCGATGGCAAAAATACCGGCGATGGTATCGAGCTTGTCGGCACAGGCCACGATGCAGCCAGCGGTGCCCTCGGGCAGCTCATCGCCGGCGAAGCGGGGACGATAATGATCGCGAATGGCGTGGGCGACCTCGTCGTTCTCCCCCATCGCGGAGGCGTAATAACCGCCCATCACGCCCTGCTGGCTCGTGAACTCAACGACGGCGTTCGATACCAGGTCGGCCTTGCACAGGTGAGCGGCGCGAGCGGCATCGGCGGCAAGGTGGGCACCCAGATGGGCCTCGCGGGCGATGGCGAGCGCGAGCTGCTCAATACGCTCGGACTTGGCGAGCACGCTACCGAGCTTCTCCTGGAAGGCGACCTTGGCCAGACGCTCGCGGAACTCGTCGAGGGAGATCTTCAGGTCCTCCTCGTAGAAGAACTTGGCGTCGTCCAGACGGGCGCGCACGACGCGCTCGTTGCCGTCAATCACGCGCTCGGCATTCTCGGGCTTGCTGTTGGAAACGACCACGAACTCACGCGTGAGCTTGCCCTCGCCGTCATAGATCGGGAAGTAGCGCTGGTTGGTGAGCATGGACTCGCAGATAATCTCGTGCGGGACATTGAGAAACTCCTCATCGAAGGTACCGACGAGCACCGTCGGCCACTCGCAGAGGTTAATGACCTCCTCAAAGACCTTCTTGGGCGTATCGACATGGCAGCCGGGACGGGCAGCCTCGACCTCGGCGATACCGGCGAGGATGGCCTCACGACGACGCTCGGCAGAAAGCACGCCGGCGTCCTCGAGCACCTGCTCGTAGACGGCGGGGCTGGCAACTACATGGTCGCCAGGGCCAAGTACGCGATGACCGCGCGTGATGTTGCCACTCGTCACGTCAGCAAACGACACGGGCACAACATCCTCGCCCAAAAGGCAGCAGATCCAGCGGACAGGACGCACGAACGTCGCGTGCTCGTGGCCCCAGCGCTGGGAGCGGTAGTTGGGCCACTGCAGGCCGGCGATGGTCTTCTCGCACAGGGCCGTCAGGATCGGGGTAGCCGGTGCGGAGGGAATGTTCTTCTCGGCGAACACATACTCGCGACCGTCGGTGTCCTCGCGACGGACCAGATCCTCGGCAGCCACACCGCACTTGCGGGCAAAGCCCTGGGCGGCCTTAGTGGCGTTGCCGTCGGCATCAAAGGCAATGTTTGCCGCGGGACCGCGCTTGACCTCGTGAACCTCATCGGTCGCGGTGGCGACATTAGCCACGAGCGCGGCAAGACGACGCGGGCTCGAGATCACGCGGACCTCGCCGTGAGCCAGACCGGCCTCGTCGAGACCCTTGGCGATCATGGTGCCAAGCTGCTTGACGGCATTGTTCAGCGGTGCGGAGGGCATTTCCTCCGTACCGATCTCAAACAGGAAATCCTTAGCGTCTGCCATGGCTTACGCCACCTCGCCTTCCTGGTCGGCATTCTCGTTGACTCCGGCGACCTCGGCCATGTAGGCCTCGCAGCACGCCTTGGCGACGGCGCGGACGCGCAGGATGTAGTTGGCACGCTCGACCGCGGACAGGGCGCCGCGGGCATCGAGCAGGTTGAAAGCGTGGCTGCACTTCATGACGCAGTCATATGCCGGCAGCGGCAGCTTGCGCTCCAGGCAGGAATGGCACTCGGCCTCGTAGTCATCAAACTTCTGACGCATCATCTCGACGTTTGCGACCTCAAAGTTATAGGCACTGAACTCGCGCTCGTTCTCGAGGAACACGTCGCCATAGGTCATGGGCGTGCCGTCGGGCAGGTAGCTCCACACCAAGTCGTAGACCGAGTTAACGCCCTGCGCATACATGGCAATGCGCTCTAGGCCATAGGTGATCTCGACGGGTACGGGGTCGACCTCGATGCCGCCTACCTGCTGGAAGTACGTAAACTGCGTGACCTCCATGCCGTTGAGCCAGACCTCCCAGCCAAGGCCCCAGGCGCCGAGCGTCGGGCTCTCCCAGTCGTCCTCGACAAAGCGGACGTCATGGTCGTTGGGGTCCAGACCGATAGCGGCAAGAGACCCCAGGTAAAGCTCCTGGGCGTTGACCGGTGAGGGCTTGATGAGCACCTGGAACTGATAGTAGTGCTGCATGCGGTTGGGGTTCTCGCCGTAGCGGCCGTCGGCGGGACGGCGGCAAGGCTGCGCATAGCAGGTGCGCCACTCGGCGGGACCGAGCGAGCGCAGCGTGGTCGCGGTATGGAAGGTACCGGCACCGACCTCGGAGTCATAGGGCTGCATAATGACGCAGCCCTGCTCGCCCCAGTACTGCTGGAGGCGCAGGATGATGTCTTGGAAGGAAAGCGATGAAGCGTTCATGCCTCTAATATCCCCTCGTCGAAACGATTACACGGTTAGGTACTGTACTATAGCGGTTTTTAGTCGATAGCGCCGATGCGGTTGAGCGGCCAGTAGCGAACGAGTGCCACAGCGATCAATTCGGAGCGGTCGACGGGACCAAAGTAGCGTGAGTCGGCAGAGTTTTCGCGGTTGTCGCCCATCACCCACACGCACCCGTCGGGAACGGTGTAGGGATAGCTCACCTGAGCACCGGGCGCTTGGACCGAAAGCGGCCAGCTCATGCCCGTCGTATAGTCCTCGTCGAGCGCTTGGCCGTCAACGACCACCTTGCCATCCTGCAGGTCGACCGTCTGGCCGGCCGTGGCAATAACACGCTTGACAAGAACATCATGCTCGGAGGTGCCATCGGGGTTGTGAAACACCACGATATCGCCCTGCTTGACGGGCTGACCGAGCTCGAGGCTCACCTTTTGTGCCAGGATCTGGTCGCCAATCTCGATCGTGGACTCCATGGAGCCGGTGGGCACCACAAAGGGCTCGACCACAAAGGTACGGATCAGGAACGTGGCCACAAGCGCGATCGCGATGACCGCGATCCACTCAAAAGCGCCCCTCAACGCGGAATGCTGCGATGGAACCATTCTCACTCCTCGCTCTGCGAATACGAAGCGTCCAAAATCTCCTGCGCGTAAGCGCGCTCCTCGGGCGTGAGCCGCGCTGTCTCGATCAGATCGGGACGCCAGCGGCAGGTGCGCTCGATGGCGTTCTTGCGACGCCAGGCATCGACCTTGGCGTGATCGCCGCTCACAAGCACCGGCGGCACGCCCTCGCCGTTGAACTCGGCGGGACGGGTGTACTGCGCGTACTCGAGCAGGCCTCCGTCCTCGGCGGTCGAGAACGACTCGTCGACGTTGCTCATCTCGTCGCCCAGGGCGCCGGGAATCAGGCGTACGACGGCATCGGTAACGACCATAGCGGGAAGTTCGCCGCCCGTGAGCACGTAGTCGCCGATCGACAGACGCTCATCGGCATACGCATACGCGCGCTCGTCGACGCCCTCGTAGCGACTGCACACAAACAGCAGGCGCTCACTTTTGAGCAGGCGCTCGGCCACATGCTGCGTAAAGGGCTCCCCGCAGGGGGTGAAGAACACCACGGTGGGCTTGGGACCCTCGGAGCTAATAGCCTCGATTGCCTCAGCAATAGGCTCGACCTTCATGAGCATGCCCTGCCCGCCGCCATACGGCTCGTCATCGACGGTGCGATGGCGGTCGTGCGTCCAGTCGCGCAGGTTATACGCCTTAAAATCAAAAAGGCCGGCCTTGCGGGCGCGGCCCAAAATCGACGTGGACATGACGGGCTCAAACATCTCGGGAAAGACCGAAAGGGTCTCAATCAGCATGCTGTCCTCCCTACTTGTCCATATCGATCAAGCCGTCCATAACGTGGACGGAAATTGCTCCTGTGTCGGGAAGATCGAGCACAACCTGCTCGATCACGGGAATCAGTACCTCGCCGTACCGATCACCCTCGACAACCCAAACATCGTTAGCGGGCGTCGACATGATCTCAACGATCGTGCCGAGCGAACCGAAGCGCTCGTCGACCACCTCGCGACCCATCAGGTCGGTATAGGCAGCGTCGAGCGAATCGACCTCAAAATCGTCACGATTTGCCAGCACGTAGCATCCCGTGATGCCCTCGGCGGCCGTCAAGTCGTCAATGCCCTCAAACGAGACCAGATCGCCATCGCCCGTATCGGTGACGGACACGACCGTGCAAAAGCGGTCGCGCTTGAGCGCCGGCGGCGTCAGGGCGACGCGCATACCCGGCTCTAATACAGAAGGAAGCCCCCGCAGCGGCTGCGCGAGGACCTCCCCCTTCCTTCCGTGCGGCTTGACCACACGGGCGATGTTTTTGTACTGGGACCTCAAGGTCCTAGCCCAGAACCTCTACCTCGACAGCAGTGTCGAGGCGAGCGGCCAGTGCACGGGCGAGCGTGCGAATGGCCTTAATGGTACGGCCACGACGGCCGATGACCTTAGCGACGTCATCCTCGGCGACCGAAACCTCAATCGTAGAGGCGTCGTCACCATCGATGACCTCAAGGCTCACGGAATCCGGGTCGTCGACGATCTGAACAACGAGATATTCGACGAGATCGGCGATGCGATCTGAGAGCATTGCCTCACCCTCGAGCTGTGCAGCGTCAACCTCAGGCACGATTTACTCCTCGGCGCCCTCAGCGGCCTCAGCGGCAGCCTTAGCGGCCTCGGCCTCTTTGGCGAGCTGCTTCTTGGACTTCTTGACGACGGTCTCGGTCTTCTCGCCCTCGTTGGCGGCCTTGACCAGAGCGGCGACGGCGTCGGTGAGCTGAGCGCCCTTGGACTGCCAGTCGGCGATCTTCTCGAGGTCGAGGTTGATGGTCTTGGGGGCGGTCATCGGGTTGTAGCGGCCAACCTCCTCGATGATACGACCGTCACGCGGGGCGCGGGAATCGGCGACGACGACACGGTAGTACGGACGCTTCTTAGCGCCGTGACGAGCAAGGCGAATCTTGACTGCCAAAGGAAACTCCTCCAACCAAGCAGCTTTAGGCTGCAACTACAAACAAACAGTTGAACATAATACGCCATCGACGCGGGCAGGTGAAGTCCGTGAGACCAACTTCTTCGGTGTAGTCGAGGGCAAATCCATATCTTAGACAAGAATTCGCGATTTGCAAGCACATCCACGCACCCCACATGAGCTGCGCGGTATACTCATGACATGGAAAGACGCGAACATACATACGGTTATGAGGATGCCATGGGCGTCACGCCGCCTCCCTGGACGGGTCCAGCGGTGGGCCTGATGGACCTCGATGCGTTTTTTGCGAGCGTGGAAATGCTCGATCATCCCGAATGGCGCGGAAAGCCGCTCATCGTGGGCGGAGACGCCGATTCGCGCGGCGTCGTGTCCACGTGTTCGTATGAGGCACGTCGCTTTGGCGTGCACTCTGCCATGGCCTCGGCCGAGGCGCGGCGCTTGTGCCCGCAAGCCATTTGGACGCATGGGCATTTTGATCGCTACCGCGAGGTGAGCGCGCAGGTCATGGCGATTCTTGCCGAGGAGACGCCGCGCGTGGAGCGCGTATCCATCGACGAAGCCTTTATCGATATCACACCGGGTCGCTTTGCGCCCGAAGACCCGCTGCTGGTTGCGCGACGTATAAGCGACCGCGTGGCAGCGCTGGGAGTGACGTGCTCCATCGGCGTTGGGTGCAACAAGACCGTGGCCAAAATCGCAAGCGAGCGCGACAAGCCGTTTGGTCTGACCATTGTGCGACCCGGTACGGAACAGCGGTTTTTGGCTGCACTGCCCGTGTCCGCCATGAGCGGCATCGGGCGCTCGGCCGAGGAGCGACTGCGCCGCATGCGCATCTACACCCTCGGCGAGCTATCACGTGCACCAGAATCCACCTTGGCCTCTATTTTTGGCGTCAACGGCGAACGCATGCGCAAGCGTGCGTTGGGACTCGAAATCTCCGAAGTCACGAGTCTCGATGAGGAGCGCGAGGTCAAGTCGGTCAGCAATGAACGCACCTTTGCTAAAGATTTGACTGAGCGTGGGGATATTGAGGCGGCGATTGCGCTGTTGGGAGAGTCAGTGGGACGCCGCCTGCGCCGTCAGGGGCTGACGGGTGCCACGGTAACGCTCAAGCTTAAGTATTCGTATGGCAGCGGACGTACGGCACAGCGCCGGCTGCCTCATCCGACCGACGATGAGAACATCTTCGTGGCGGTTGCACTCGACCTTCTCGACAACATCTGGCAGGAAGGCATGCATGTTCGCTTAGCGGGCATCGGCATGAGCGACTTCGACCACCAAGGCGGCATCCAGACCGACCTGTTCTGCGAGATCGATGACCGCGGAGCCCAATCCAGCGACCGCCGCGACCTCTCCGTCGCCATCGACGCCGTCCGAGACAAATTCGGCGACACCGCCCTTTCCTTCGGCCGCCAATCCCGCTTCAACGATTAACCGCCTTTGGGCAAAAAGAAAGCCGGGCAGGTGCGGAAAACCGCACCTGCCCGGCGATATGCGTGAGGGTAGCTAACCCCGTCTC
>CABSUD010000058.1:0-7032 GCA_902480795.1 uncultured Collinsella sp.
GCGCTCGTTGCGTGGAATGCCGAGCGCGCCGAGGCCGCGGCTGGCCATTCCGATAGCTAAACACGAGCCTAAACTACTGATATACATGATTGCGTGATTTTCAACCATTTATTTCGCCATGATTGCCTGCTGGTTTCGGGTTTTATTAACGCTAAAACGTTTGACTGACCCAAGTGAAAACCCTGCTATCCTGCGGGTTGACGAAGACTGATATCTCACCTCGCCGATACATACTGTCTGGCGAATCGTTTGTCAACGAATTCGGTGAACGGTAGTAAATACCGTTCAAGCGTATGTATGTATCGGTCACCGAGCGCGGCACCTCAGTTGGGCTCGTCGGTAGGTAAGGTATATATCGTCCGCAAGTTGCGCGGGGGCACGTCTAGGTGCTCCCGGGTAAGATTCTCTATTGATAGGAGAAGACATGGCCATCATCAACAAGGGTATGTCCAGGCGTTCGTTCCTCGGCCTCACCGGCAGCGTCGCTGCTGTCGCAGGGCTTGGTCTCACCGGCTGCGGTGGCAGCTCTAGCGACGAGGGTTCCGCTTCCGGTTCCACCGATTCCGCCAACCGTGGCGGCGGCGTGATCACCGCTGGTTCCGCTTACGCTCCGTCCAGCTTCGATCCCGCCAGCACCGGCTCCGCTGTGGGCCTGGGTGCTAACTGGCACGTCGTTGAGGGTCTCTACGGCATCGATTACCACGACTACAGCACCTTCAACGAGCTCGCCACCGACGATCCCAAGTCCGTGGACGACACCACCTTCGAGGTCACCATCCGCAAGGGCGCCAAGTTCTCCGATGGCACCGAGGTCACCGCTGACGACGTCGTCGCTTCCTACACCGCTTGCGCCGCTTCCGCTACCTATGCTCCGTTCTTCCAGCCCTTCGAGTCCATCGAGGCCAAGGACGCCAGCACCGTGACGGTCAAGACCAAGGTCCCCAACTTCTCCCTGCTCAAGGATCGTCTGGCCATCATCCGCGTTACCCCGGCTACCCAGTCCGAGGAGGATCGCGCCAAGCAGCCGATCGGTTCCGGCCCCTGGATGTACGACTCTATCTCCGATACCGAGATTACCCTGGTTCCCAACCCCGAGTACAACGGTGAGTATGCTGCCGAGGATAAGAAGATCCAGTACAGCATCCTGACCGACCCCACCGCTCGCGTTACCGCTCAGCAGGAGGGCTCCACGCTCGTTATGGAGCTCGTCACCGCTGACGCCGTCGACCAGCTCGAGAGCGCCGGCTGCAAGATCGATAACGTCCAGGGCTTCGGCACCCGCTTCATCATGTTCAACGTCGCCAAGGAGCCTTGGAACAACGTCAAGGTCCGTCAGGCCGTCATGTATGCGCTCGACACCGAGAAGATGGTCAGCAACACCTTCGCCGGCCTTGCCACCGCTGCCAGCTGCTACCTGCCCAAGAGCTTCACCAACTATCATGAGGCTTCCACGGTGTACAAGACCGACGCCAAGAAGGCTAAGAAGCTCATCGAGGAGTCTGGCATCACCCCGGGTGCCATCACCCTGCGCACCACCGACAACGAGCAGATTAAGGGCATGGCCGCCCAGGTCAAGAACGACCTCGACGCTCTCGGCTTCGATGTGACCATCCAGACCGATACCTCGCCGGCCACCTACGCTGCCATCGACGGCGGCGAGGCCTACGATATCCTCCTTGCCCCTGGCGATCCTTCCTGCTTCGGCGCCGACCCCGACCTGCTGCTCAACTGGTGGTACGGCGACAACGTCTGGATGCAGACCCGTTGCCCGTGGAAGGAGTCCGCTGAGTGGCAGAAGCTCCACAGTCTCATGGACGAGGCTCTTGCCGCCGAGGGCGACGAGCAGCAGAAGAAGTGGAACGAGTGCTTCGACATCATTGCCGACAACGCCGTTCTGTACCCCGTTGTCCACGTCAAGACCGTCTCCGCTTCCTGGGACGATCCGTCCACTGCGCCCAACGGCGAGGCCCTCGATGGCTTCAAGGGCATCGGCACGACGAGCATGTCCTTCAGGGGCGTTGCGACCGTCAAGGCGTAAGACTCGCTTGAGTCTGTATGCAGGATGTCGGTCGTTGGGACCGTATCCTCATAGTTGAAACAAAGACCCGGGCGGCAACGATGTCGCTCGGGTCTTGTAATGAGTATCCGTACTCATATACCAGTTGGTCCTACCGACAAAAGAAAGGGGAGAGAACGTGAACAACTTGCTACGTTTGATTGGAAGGCGTCTCGTGGCGCTGCCGATCATGGCATTGGGCGTCACCGTCCTGGTGTTCTTCCTTATGTCGTTCTCCAAGACCGACCCCGCCTATACGGCGTTGGGTGACGGTGCCTCGCCCGAGGCGGTTGCCGAGTACCATGAGAAGTATGGTCTGGACGACCCCTGGCCCGTGCGCTATGTGCGTTACATGGGCGATCTGATCCACGGTGACATGGGCACTTATGGTGCTGCCCGCAACTCCGTTGCCAAGCGCATCTCCACGGCCCTGCCCGTCACGATGCAGCTGACCTTCATCGGCCTTGCCATCGGCGCGGTTGTCTCGTTTTTGCTCGGTGTCATCGCGGCGCTATATCGCGATAAATGGCCGGACCAAGTGATCCGCGTCTTTTCCATCGCTGGCTTGGCAACCCCGTCATTCTGGCTTGCCGTTCTGTTGATTCTGCTGTTCTCTTCCTACCTTAAGGTGCTTCCGGCATCGGGTGCTCTGCCTCACTTCACCACGAATCCGGTTGGCTATCTGGGGCGTATGATCATGCCCGCTATCGCCTTGGCATTTCCGCTGACGGGCCAGATGACTCGTATCGTGCGTACCGCCATGGTCGAGGAGCTCGACAAGGACTATGTCCGTATGGCTCGTGGCGCCGGCGTTCCCGAGAAGGTCGTCGTCGGCATCAACGTTCTTCGCAATGCGCTGATCACCCCGGTCACCACCCTCGGTCTTAAGATCGGTTACCTCATGGGCGGCGCCGTCGTCATCGAGGTTATCTTCAACCTCCCCGGCATGGGCACCGCGATTCTGCAGGGCGTTCAGGGCAACGAGGCGAACCTGGTTCAGGGCGTCGTCATCGTCGTTGCTCTCGCCTTCATCATCATCAACATCGTGGTTGACATGCTCTACCTGCTCATCAACCCGCGCATCAGGACGGTGTAGATTATGGTAAAGATTCGAGAGAAGCAAACCGAGCAGCTCGAGAAGGCTGCCTCCAAGGGGCTCAAGCTCGGTGGCTGGAAGAAGATGACGCTGTCTTCTAAGATTGCCGCCGTCGTGCTGGTGCTGGTCGCCCTGACTGCGATTCTTGCGCCCTTGCTTGCCCCCTATAGCCCGGTCGAGATCTTTACGGCTCGCCAGGCTCCCGGCAACGGATTTATCTTCGGTACCGACGATAAGGGTCGCGACATTCTGTCACGTATGCTCTACGGTGGTCGTTACTCGCTGATTATCGGCTTTGGCGCCACTGCCATGGCTCTGGTCTGCGGCTCGGTCGTGGGCGCCCTTGCAGCGGTTTCGCGCAAGGCCGTCTCCGAGACGATCATGCGTATCCTGGACATCATCATGTCCATCCCGGGCATCGCCCTCGCGGCCGTCTTCGTCTCCATCCTGGGCAACTCCGTGCCGTCGATTATCTTCGCCATCGGCTTTATGTACACTCCGCAGATTGCCCGTATCGTGCGCGCCAACATCGTGTCCGAGTACGGCGAGGACTATGTCCGCGCGGTCATCGTTTCCGGTGCCAAGGCTCCGTGGATTTTGATCAAGCATGTTCTGCGTAACTGCATCGCCCCGATCATGGTCTTCACCGTTACCCTGGTCGCAGATGCCATCATCTTCGAGGCTTCGCTGACCTTCATCGGCGCTGGTATCCAGGAGCCCACCGCTACCTGGGGCAATATCCTCGCCGACGCCCGCGGCGGCGTGCTCGCTGGCCGTTGGTGGCAGGCGCTGTTCCCGGGCCTGGCCATCATGATCACCTGCCTGGCGCTCAACATCCTCTCCGAGGGCATTACCGACGCCATGGCCGCTGCTCCCTCCGCCGCCCTGGATCCGACCGATTCCTCCAAGCGCCGCGAGGCCGACCTGCTGGTCTCCGACCCCGTTCGCGCCTACAAGGAGCAGGCCCAGTCCCTCTCCGCTCGCCTTGGCGCCCTGCGCGATGTCGAGCTCAAGCGTGACGATCGCCATGTGCCCGACGAGTCTGTCGAACCGATTCTCTCGGTCCGCGATTTCTGCATTCAGTTTGAGCATCACGGTGATATCAACGTCGTCGACCATGTCAACTTTGACGTCCGTCCCGGCCAGACCATGGGCCTGGTGGGCGAGTCCGGTTGCGGTAAGTCCATCACCACGCTGGCCATCATGGGCCTGACCGACGATGACGAGCATCTTTCCGGCGAGGTCCTCTGGGAGGGCCGTGACCTGCTTAAGATGAGCAAGAAGGAGTGGTTCGGCCTGCGCGGTACCGATATCGCTATGGTCTATCAGGACGCCCTGTCTTCGCTCAACCCCTCCATGCTCATCTCTGCCCAGATGAAGCAGCTCACCAAGCGCGGCGGCACCCGCAGCGCCGAGGAGCTTCTGGAGCTCGTCGGCCTCGATCCCAAGCGCACGCTCGAGAGCTATCCGCACGAGCTTTCCGGCGGCCAGCGTCAGCGTGTCCTGATCGCTATGGCCCTTACCCGCGACCCCAAGCTGGTCATCTGCGACGAGCCCACGACCGCTCTGGACGTTACCGTCCAGAAGCAGGTCATTAAGCTGCTCAACGATCTTCAGGCCAAGCTCGGCTTTGCCATGATCTTCGTTTCGCACGACCTGGCACTGGTCGCCGAGGTCGCCCACAACATCACGGTTATGTACGCTGGCCAGGTTATCGAGCAGGCGCCCACCAAGGAGCTGCTCACTAACCCGATCCACGAGTACACCCGCGGTCTTCTGGGTTCCGTCCTGTCCATCGAGAGCGGTTCGGGCCGCCTGCACCAGGTGCCCGGCGCCGTTCCGAGCCCGCGCGATTTCCCCAAGGGCGATCGCTTCGCACCCCGCTCGAGCCATCCGCGCATTGGCCTGGACACCCGTCCGGTCTTCAAGCGCGTGCCCGGCACCGAGCACTTCTATTCCGAGCTCCCCGATGAGGTGCTCAAGGCAAATGGTTTGACCCCTCACGCGGAGGTGATGTAGATGAGCGAGACCGCAGTCAACGGCGTCGAGCCGATCATCTTCCTTGATGACGTCCACGTCACCTTTAGGACCCGTACCGGCTCGATTCTGCACCCCAACCTGGTTCACGCCGTCCAGGGTGTAACGATTAAGCTCATGCCCGGTCAGACGATCGGCATCGTCGGCGAGTCCGGTTGCGGCAAGTCCACCACCGCCAACGTCATGTGCGGCCTGCAGGCCCCCACGAGCGGCAAGGTCTACTTTAAGGGCAAGGACGTTACCAAACGTACCGCCGAGGACCGTCGCCACATGGGTCGCGTCATCTCGGTCGTGTTCCAGAACCCGGCCACGGCGCTCAACCCCCGCATGGTCGTTCGCGAGCAGCTGCTCGACCCCATGCGCGTCCACAACCTGGGTACCGAGGCCGAGCAGGAGAAGCGCGTCAAGGAACTCTTGGAGCTCACCGGTCTGCCCAGCTCCGCTGCCGAGGTTCTTCCCGGCCAGCTTTCGGGCGGCCAGCGCCAGCGCGTCGCAATTGCCCGTGCCCTGTCGCTGAACCCCGATGCCATCATCGCCGACGAGCCCACCTCGGCTCTGGACGTTTCGGTCCGCGCGCAGATTCTGAACCTGCTGACCGACCTTAAGAAGGAGCTCGGCCTGGCCATGGTGTTCATCAGCCATGACATCCAGACGGTCCGCTATATCTCTGACGACATCATCGTTATGAATGGCGGCAGGATCGTCGAGCAGGGCGAGGCCAAGCAGGTCTTCCAGCACCCCCAGGACCCCTACACCAAGATGCTGCTCGGCGCTGCGCCGTCGCTGCTGCATCCCAAGCTCGGCGAGTAGCCTCGCTTTCCCTCCCGTGCGCCCGGTTCCCTTGCCGGGCGCACCTCCGTTGCGATTTCGAAAGGTTGGGTTCACGAGCCATGCCAAGTGCTCAGGAGCTACAACATCAATTTGGTGAATATCGAGGCGCCATGCCCCGTCCATCAGATTTCGATCTCTTTTGGAAGGATCGCATGGCCGAGGCCGACGCCGTCGGGCTTGACTATGCGATCGAGACGGCATCGGTCGCCGATGCCGCGACCTGCCAGCTTTTCGACCTCTGGTATACCGGCATGTGTGGCGCGCGCCTGCATGCCAAGTACCTTAAACCCGTCTCGGACGAGCCCGTGCCATTGGTACTTCAGTTCCATGGGTATCCGGGTGCAAGCCGCAGCTGGTTTGAGCAGGCGTCGTTTGCGGGCATGGGCATGGCACTCATCGCCCTCGACTGCCCCGGCCAAGGAGGTCCCTCCGAGGACATTGGTGGATTTGAGGGCACAACGGTTGCCGGGCATATCGTCGCCGGTATCGACGGCGACCCGGCCAACCTCTACTATGTCCGCTTACACCAAGATATTCGAATCCTGTGCCGCATCGTTCGCGAGCTCGAGGGCATCGATCTTGCGCGTGTGTTTGTGAACGGCGCGTCGCAGGGCGGCGGTTTGGGCATTGCGACCTGTGCGCTTAACAGCGAGCTTATCAATCGCGCCGCCATCCTCTATCCCTTCCTGTCGGATTTCCGCCTGGTCTGGGATTTGGATGCCGACGACATTGCCTACGAGGGCCTGCGCTATTGGTCTCGCTGGTTTGACGAGGACTCGACTCGTATTGACGAAGCCTATGCCAAGCTGGCGTACTTCGATTCCAAGAACTTTGCCCCTATGGTCAAATGCCCCGTGCTGTTTGGCACCGGCACAGCCGATATCGTCTGTCCGCCAGCAACGCAGTTTGCGGTCTATAACAACCTGACCTGCGAAAAGCGTCATGAGTTCTTTGAAGGCTTTGGCCACGAGGAGATTCAGGATTTTGACGATCTGATCATTCCGTTTTTCTG
>CABSUD010000059.1:0-6889 GCA_902480795.1 uncultured Collinsella sp.
GCCCTCAAGAAATGCCTCATAGAGCTGGGAGGGATGACGCGGCATATCGCCCGCGGTGCCGCCAAAGACAACACCCCAAGGCAGGTCGGTCGGCTTGCCCCACAGCTCGCCGTTGACAAAGTTGGCACAACGGCCTAGGCACAGGGCCAGCGGGGCGCCTATGACGGCAAGGTCTGCCAAAGTCCATGCGTCGAGTTTATACATGCGGCACACGATGATGCCGCCGATAATGCCGCCCACCAAGCCGCCATGGAAGCTCATGCCGCCCTCGTTGGTGGCAAAGATCTCGAGCGGGTGGGTCCAATAGTAGCCATCGCCGTAAAAGACGACGTAGAACAGGCGCGCACCGATAATGAGGCCAAAGACCACGCCGACCACGACACTCGTCAGGTCGTCAATCGTGATGCTAAAGCCCCAGCGACGCTGCGTGCGGTACATGACGACCGCCGTGAGCAGGGCGCCGACCACATAGGCCAGACCATACCAGTAAATCGTGATGGGCCCCGCCGAAATCGCGACAGGATCAAGCATATGGTAGAAGTCGTTGAGCATGTCGACCCTCCTACTCCCTACATACAAATGCGGCCGCGGGCCTTGCGCTCGCAGCCGCATATTTGGACGTAACGTCTATGCGGAGTATGTCGTCCGCAGCCTTCGCATCTTAGAACGGCGCGTACTCGTCGTACAGGTCGTCGGCCTCACCGGAGGCATTGACCTGCTCGACGCGGGTAACGCCGGGCACGTGCTCCTTCAGGATGCGCTCGATGCCCATGGACAGGGTCAGCGAGCTCATGGGGCAGCCGGCGCAGGAGCCCTGCAGTTCCAGCTTGACGACGCCCTCGTCGTCGACGCCCACATACTCCATATCGCCGCCGTCGGCCTGCAGGTTGGGGCGAATCTCTTCAAGAACCTTCTTAAGCAGCTCTTCGTTAACAGCCACAGGGGCTCCTTTCTCACAATAACGCGGGCACGCCCGCGGACAGAAGCTATGTTACTACAGCCATGTACCCGCTCACGAGCCGTCCATGCGCGCAGACGCGACTTTCACGAGCGGTCAATTTGGGACGGGGCTCTTTTGGCTGCCTTTTGTTGCCAGCTGGCGTTGCCACGCGCTACTGCCGAGCCTGTCCCCCGGTACCAATCTGGACATCGACGATGACCTGGCGGTAGCTGATGCCGCAGGAGTCGAGAATGCGGCGGCTGATACGGCCGTCATCGGTGTCGGCATACTTATTGTCCAGGTAGACGACCTCGCCCACGCCCACCTGCGCCAGGATCTTGGCGCAGTCGTGGCACGGGAACAGCGTGACGTAGACCGTGGAACCCTCAAGGTCTTTGAGCGAGCCGCGGTAGTTGAGCACGGCGTTGGCCTCGGCATGCACCACGTAGTTGTGCTTATCCTGCAACGGGTCGTCGCTCGTGCCCCACGGGAAAAAGTCGTCGTTGAGTGCCGAGGGCGTACCGTTGTAGCCCACCGAAAGGATGCGGTGGTTGGTGTTGGCGATGCACGCGCCCACCTGCGTGTTGGGGTCCTTACTGCGGCGCTGCGCGGCGATGGCCACGCTCATAAAGAACTCATCCCAGCTAATGACGTCGCGGCGCTTGCCCGACGCGGTTTGATGAAGATCGTCCGACATGGCAGACACCTCCGAAATCGCAATAGTTTGACCCATTGTAGCAGGTGGAAGGTGGAGACGTTTTTGTCTCACCGCCCCCATCGCTACGCGCGACGGGGCTTTTGGTTGATGTGGTAGAGCTCGGCGAGACCCCGCAGCGTCAGCGCATCGTCGACCGTCAGGCTATGGCCGACAAGGGCCGCAAGCGCCTCGGCATCGTCGCCGGTAATGACGATGGGCACATCGCCCTCCCCCGCGGCCTTAGTCGCGCGCATCTCGGCGAGCACCATGTCGAGCATGCCGTCGATGCGCGCCACCTCGCCCAAAACCACGCCCGAGCGCATGGCCTCGCGCGTGTTGCGGCCGATGACGTGTGTCGGCGCCGAGGGCTCGACCTGGGGTAGGCGCGCTGCTGCCGCCGAAAGCGAGCGGGCGCCGAGCGCCAGCCCCGGCGCGATAACGCCGCCGACAAAGGTGCCGCGCGCGTCGATGACCTCGATATTGGTCGTGGTGCCCAGGTCAATCACGATGCACGGCGAGCCGTAGACGGCGCGGGCCGCCACGGCATCGGCGATGCGGTCGGGACCGATCTCGGCCGGATCGTCGTAATGCACGGGCATGCCAGTCTTGAGGCCCGGCCCCACGGTAAGAACGCGCCCCGTGCAGGTGCGGGAAAGTGCCGCCTTCCACGGGCGCTCGAGCGCCGGGACCACGCAGCTCAGCACAGCAGCCGCAGGCACAAGCGCACCCGGCATGCCCGCATCGGCCGCCAGCGCGGCCATGACCTGCACGAGACGCATGCGCGCCTCGTCTGCTGTGATGCTCGACGGCGTGGTGATCTCGCACGTCGCAAGCGGACATTCCTGCGCCGCGGCCGAATCCTCGGCAAACAGGCCAAAGCGAATGAACGTGTTGCCCACGTCGACCGTCAATATATATGCGCACCCATTAAGCATCGTCGGCGCTCCTTTCGTCTGCCCAGCAGTATATCCCGATGATTATTCTGGGACGGGGATTAAAAAATCATTGTGTACCTAATGATTTTTTAATCCCCGTCCCAGAATAATCATCGAAGGGCGTTGTCTAGGGTGGCGGCCACGATCAAGGGGTCGTCGGTGCCGGCGAAGAGGCGAACGGTGCTCCCCTGCTTGCCGCGTGGAGCCGAAAGGCGCGTCGTTGCACCGCCGGCAGGCGATGTACGAAACTCTCCCGGTAAAGCGTCGAACAGCTCTCCCGCGCTACGCTCGATAAGGTCAAATTCAACTGCCGGACCAAAGCCGTGCTCGAGGATTCCCGTTGCAACCGCATGATCGGGATGCGAGCTCAGCCCAGGATAGCGCACGTTGCACACCATCTCGTTGGCGGCCAGATACTCGGCCAGCGCACGGGCGCGGTCGAAGTGTGCCTGCATGCGGGCATCGAGCGAGTCCAGCCCGCGCTTCAGCACACCGGCCTCGTCAGCAGTCAAATCAAGCCTGGCCAAGCCACAGCCCTCAAGCAGGGCATGCGCGCACTCGGCAGCGGCATCCACACGATGGCGCTTGAGTTGCGAGCGCGCCACCGAAGCGGCAACGAGCTTGCGCGGAGCTTTGCCGGCGCACACGCGATCGAGCGCCTCGAGCGACAGCACGGCACCCAAACGCAGCGGGTCGCACCCAAAGACACCAACCACGGTGTTATCCACCACGAGCAGCGCATGAGCCGCACGCGCTGCGGGGCCTAACGCGCGCAGGTCGGGCACACGCAGACCAAACCCGCCGATGGAGTTGACGAACCACCACAGGTGCGGCCCCTCGGCATCAAACGAAGCATCAAAGCCCTCGGATGCGGCGGCATACGCCTCGGCGGACGGCTCCCCCACCAGCACAACATCACAGCCATCAAAGCCGCACTCAAACGCATCGGCAAAGTCATCGGCAAACGCAACCAGGCGGTCACCGGGACGCACAATCCCCAGCTGAGACAGCGCCGCCGGCACATGCGGAGCAGCGACAAGAAACGCCTCACGCGCGCCGGCCCTTGCAGCCCAGGCCTCTTCTAGCTGTTGCACGTCCACACGGCACCGTCCCTTCAAAACAAAAACCCACGATGCGGGTGTTCCCCGCATCGTGGGCAACGGCTGCAGTATAGCGCCGATATGCGACGAAACGCCTAGATGTTGAGCGCGTGATAGTTCACGCTCGCACCCGGAGCGTCAACGGTCACGCCATAGGCCTCGGGATAGATGCGCGTCGAAAACACGAGCGCGCCATCATTCACAAACACCTCGACCGACGAGACATCGCCGACAATGCGCACGTTACGGACCTCGTCGATGGGCTCCCAGCGCACGGTACGGCCGCAGCCGGCAGAAGCGCGACCCTCATCGGTAAATCGCATCTCAAAGCGCGCGGGCAGCTCGCCATTGGCGGGCACAAACGCCAGCTTCAGCTCGCCATCAACGGTCGCGGTAAACGCGCCGTCGACACCGTCAACAACAACGTCAAAACAGGTATCGCCAGCAACCTCCAACGAGCCCTCCCCCACACGCACCGAGGCATAATGGTGCTCAATCTCGCGCGCCGGCCGCTGCAGCACCACGCCGTCGGCACCGGCTGAAAGCTCACGCGGCACCGTCATGCAGTGCTGCCAGCCGCACACCACAGTGGGGTCGTTGCCATAGGTCGGCTCATCGGGCATGCCCATCCAGCCGATCAAAATGTGGCGACCATCCTCGGACGTAAACTCCTGCGGAGCATAGAAGTCAAAACCGGCGTCCCACAGACGGAACTGTCCCAGCTCATAGGCGCCGTCACCACCGGTAATGTCGCCCGTTACAGGCATGTAGCCAGCAGCGTATACGTTGCCGCGGTCCCAACGGCCGCCCTCGAGCCCCTGGGGCGAGAAGGACAGCCACTTCGCCGGCACACCACCATCCGCCTCAAGCTCCAGATACCCCGGGCACTCCCACATAAAGCCAAAGCGCTCGGACGTAGAAACACGGCTCTCGAGCTCCCAACTCAGCATATCGGCCGAGCCATACACCAGGATCTCGCCCACATCGCGCCCGGCACCCTCGCCGTGCATGGCGCAAAATCGACTATCTACATGCGGCCCATCCACGCGACGACGCGCGCCCAGCACCATGTGATAACGCCCGTCCGCGTCACGCCACACCTTGGGATCGCGCACATGGCAGGTCAAATCCTCGGGATAATCCTCGGAAGCCAGCACCACGCGCTTTTGGCTAAACGTCTGTCCATCGGCGCTCTCGACATAAACAGTATCGGCGCGGCGGCCGGTATTGACGTAGTCGTACGTCCCGTCCGAATCGGAAAGCTTAACGTTGCCCGTATAAAGTACGCGAATGCGACCGTCCTCGGCAAGCGCGGAGCCCGAATACACGCCGTGGCAATCGAACGGCTCGTCGGGCAGCAGCGGGGCGCCAACGTAGTCCCACGTCATAAGATCGCGACTCGTCGCATGGCCCCAGGCCTTAACGCCGCCCTCGACATCAAACGGCGCATACTGAAAATAGGCATGGAACACGCCACCCGCCTGGCAAAGACCGTTGGGGTCGTTGAGCCAACCCGCCGGCGGCATAATATGGAAGCGTTGGCCATACGCGCCATGACCGCACTCAGAGGCGGCGGCGTCAACAGCGGCGACCAGCTTTGCAAGGTCGCGACCAAGTGCATTAGACATATCAAAGTCCTAACGGATCGAAAGTTACAAGGCACAAGAGATCGGCACCAGATACGGGAAACGCCCGCGAGCATACGACCCGCGGGCATCCCCTCAATCAAAAGCTCTTAGGCCTGCTCGGAAGCCTTGGGCTCGTCCTTGTACAGGACAAACGAGACGGCAAAGGAAACCAGCGCGGCGACCGCAAACATGATCGCGTACTGCACGGGTTGGGCCAGGCACAGCAGGATACCGAAGATACCGGTAACGCCCGTGCCGGAGGCAGCCAGCGAAGTGAGCGCGCAGACCAGGGCACCGCAACCGCCGCCGATGCAGCCGGCGATGAAGGGCTTAAAGAAGCGCAGGTTCACACCAAAGATGGCAGGCTCGGTAATGCCCATGAAGGCGGACAGGGCCGAAGGAAGCGCCAGACCCTTGATCTTGGCATCGCGGGTCTTAAAGGCAACGGCGAGTGCGGCGCCACCCTGAGCGATGTTGGCAGCACTGGCGATGGGCAGCCAATAGGTCACGCCGTACTGGGCAAGCTGGCCCAGGTCGATGGCGGTGTACATCTGGTGGATACCGGTAACGACCGTGGGGGCATAGAACAGGCCGACGATAAAGGAACCGATGCCGAAGGGCAGGGTCAGAAGGGCCTGAATCAGACCGAGGATGGCGTTCTCGGCCCAGACAAAGATGGGGCCGACGGCAACGAGAGTCACGAGCACGGTCACGAACACCGAGACAAGCGGAGTCACAAAGAGATCGAACATCTCGGGAACGATCTTGTGCAGGCGCTTCTCGAGGAAGGCGAGAATGGCACAGGCGATGACGATGGGGATCACATGACCCTGATAGCCGACCCACTCAAAGCTGTACACGCCGGGGATGACGTTGACCATGGTCTGCACGCCCTCGGAGGCAACCGTATAGGCGCTCTGCAGCGAGGAGTTGATGAATGCACCACCGACGACGGCACCCAGGTACGGGTTGGCGCCAAAGGCCTTAGCCGCGGAGTAACCGATCAGGATCTGCAGAATGCCAAAGGACGTGCCCGAGACCAGGTCGGCGATCTTATAAATAAAGTTATTGGTGTCGAGCGCGATAAAGCCGTTGGAGGCCATAAAGTTGAGGGCGCTCATAATGCCCAGCAGCAGGCCCGAAGCCACGATGGCGGGGATGATGGGGACAAAGACGTCGCCGAGCACCTTAATGGCACGCATAAAGATGTTCTGCTGCTGCGCCGCTGCCTCCTTGACCTCGGCCTTGGTGGCAGCCTCGACGCCGCTGAGCGCAATGAACTCGTCGTAGACCTTGTTGACGGTGCCAGTGCCAAAAATAATCTGGAGCTGGCCTTGGGCCTCAAAGACGCCCTTGGCGCCGTCGATATTCTCGAGGGCCTCCTTGTCGACCTTGGCGTTATCGGCAATCACAAGGCGCAGACGCGTGGCGCAGTGTGCGGCCGAAACAACGTTGCCGGCGCCACCGATGTTGTCGAGCACCTCTTGGGCTGATTTGCGGTAGTCCATGACTTCCCTTTCCTCCAGCGGGCGCATGTGCACCCGGCCATCTTTGACACTTACACTGTAACCGTTTTCAGTTTCATATGT